>NZ_JBGCCX010000069.1:0-7400 GCF_045105015.1 Psychroserpens sp. | reverse complement strand
AATCTAAAAAGCCATTAATAAATCGGTCCATTCCAAACTTGGTTTCACCATATTTACGAGCTTGATGTTTTACAATTTTTTCACCAATATTGGTGAAGCCAGCATTTTTTGCTAGTACAGGGATATAGCGATGCATTTCTCCGCTTACTTCAATGTTCTTAACCACTTTATTATCGTAAGCTTTTAAACCACAATTAAAATCGTTTAGTTTTACACCAGAAGTTCGTCGAGCTGCCCAGTTAAAAAGTTTTGAAGGTAAATTTTTTGAAATAAAAGAATCGTAACGTTTCTTTTTCCATCCAGATACCAAATCGTATTTCTCAACAATAATCATATTGTAAAGTTCTGGTATTTCCTCAGGATTATCTTGTAAATCTGCATCCATGGTAATAACAACATCACCTTGAGCTTTTGAAAAGCCTGCATGCAAGGCTTGAGATTTTCCGAAGTTCTTCAAGAAACGAATGCCTTTAACATTATCATCCATTTGAGACAATTGCATGATAATCAACCATGAATCATCAATACTTCCATCATCAATAAAGATGATTTCATAAGAAAAACGATTGGACTGCATGACTTGTGCAATCCAATCGTATAGTTCTTTTAAAGAGTCTTGTTCGTTAAGTAGTGGTATGACTACTGAAATATTCATTCAATAATTTTAAATATTTTAATAATCAAAAGTACTGATTTTTTTTAAGCTTGATTTGGATCATTCCTTTTTAATGAAACACCAACAATTAAACCTATTACAGATAAGATTAATAGTCTAATCACATAAGACTGCATCTGCATTGCTGCTGAAAAATTATTCTTACCTTCCATACCAGCAATAGCTTCGTCAATACTCTCTTGAGGCGCGCCAAAATTTTCCATAGTCTGCATGGTCATTTCAATGATTTTTTCGTTTAAATATTGAGCTGAATCTGGATCAACAAAAGCGAAAATAACTATCCCTACAACAGTACTGATAAGTGTTCCTACAGCCACTGTTATGAAATAGGATGTAAAGGCTTGTTTAAAAGTCATGAATCCTCCTAAGGCTTTTCTACTTTTAACAGCAGCGATAATTCCGAAAACTAGTATGATTAAAAATAATATTATACCTAACCACCACTCAGTAAATAGATCAATGCTAAATGCGTAGATTAATACGGTTACTAGTGTTAGAACAATACCTAGTACTATTCCTTGATTTAAGCTAATTGATTTAATTGATTTTTCCATAATTGAGTTGATTTTTTAGTTAATATGTTAAGTAAGTGTATCAATAGTTATATTTGTTACAGAATTGAGAAAAATAAAAAAAGAATTATTTTATTGGTAATTTACAAAAAATACTTAAATTTGCACCTCCAAAATAGTAAGGATTTTAAAGAAAAAAGCGATGAAAAAAGGAATACATCCAGAAAATTATAGACTTGTAGCGTTTAAAGATATGTCTAATGATGACGTGTTTTTAACAAAGTCAACTGCAGATACTAGTGAAACTATTGAAGTTGATGGTGTTGAATATCCAGTAGTTAAATTGGAGATTTCAAGAACATCACATCCATATTACACTGGTAAATCTAAATTAGTAGATACAGCTGGTCGTATTGATAAGTTCAAAAACAAATACGCTAAATTTAAAAAATAAGCGTTACGTACCTATAAACAGAAGCCTTCAGGATTTATCTCGAAGGCTTTTTTGTTTTCTCTATTTAAGCTACTTTTGGTATATAACTAAAGTCTAAAAGATTTAAACTTAAATCTTCAAGCTTTTAACTTACAAATTTGATATGAATTATATTCTTTTTGATGGTCCTTCAAGAAACAATCTACTACCTTTTACTTTCACAAGGCCAGTTGCAGAGATAAGAGTTGGTATTTTGACCATTAGAGAAAAATGGGAAAAGTACTTAGGATTTACCACAACGACTTTAACAGAGGACTATCTTTCTGATAAATTTCCAATGGTAGAAATGGACTTCAATGTAATGATTAATGCTTCATTTCTTCCTAATAAAGAATTGGTAGCTATGGTTATAAATCTGAAAGAGAACCAAGCTGTTTTTAAAGATGAAGATGTAATTGCTTTTTATACTAAAGATACTCAAGATGAAGTTGATTTTAATACTTATGAAGCCCTTGAATATGAATCAGATATAATTAAAATAGACCATACTTGGGATATTTTTTCTAAAAATGCACTAGCGATACAAGAAGATTTTGAATTACTCACACATGACCGAAAATCACAAACGATTCCTAATTCCGTCAATACAATAAATGCTCAAAATATTTTTATAGAAAACGGTGCAAAACTAGAATTTGCAACTTTAAATGCGAGTTCAGGACCCATTTATATTGGTAAAAATGCTGAAGTCATGGAAGGTAGTATCGTAAGAGGACCTTTTGCTTTGTGCGATAATGCAACACTTAAATTAGCATCAAAAATTTATGGGCCAACAACAGTTGGACCACATAGTAAAGTTGGTGGCGAAGTTAATAATTCTGTCATTTTCGGATATTCTAATAAAGGTCATGATGGTTTTTTAGGTAATTCTGTGATAGGTGAGTGGTGCAATTTAGGTGCAGATACTAATAATTCAAATCTTAAAAACAATTATGCTGAAGTCCGTCTTTGGAATTATAATACACAAGGTTTTGCTAAAACGGGTCTACAGTTTTGTGGTTTGATGATGGGAGATCACAGTAAATGTGGAATAAATACAATGTTTAATACTGGTACAGTTGTTGGTGTTAGTGCAAATATATTTGGAAGTGGTTTTCCTAGAAATTTTGTTCCAAGTTTTAGTTGGGGTGGAAATTCAGGGTTTACAACGTATCTAACTAAGAAAGCGTTTGAAGTAGCTAAAGTGGTTATGCAACGTAGAGATATTGAATTTTCAGATATTGATAAAGCTATATTAGAGCACGTTTTTGAAGACACTAAACAATGGCGAAAAAAAGACGATTAAACTAAAAAACTATGAAAACATACCTACTTATATTTGCGCTAATTCTTACAACTGCAGTTAACGCTCAAAGTGACACTTACACCTTGAAAAACCTTCAAATTAATGATGAGTTAAGTCAGTATGGTGTTGTGCATGTCAAAGATAATATCGTTTATTTTTCAAGATATAAGGTCAATAGTTTTGGTACTGTTGAACGTAATAGTGGTAATCAACAAATCTTTACATTATATCATGGTGAGATGACAGAAGATGGAGAAATCATAAACGCAAAAGAATTCGTTTCCTCAGATCGATTTGTATTTAATAGCTCGAGTGCAGGATTTAGTATTAATGCTAAACATATGTATGCTACCACTAATGAAAAAAAGAGAGGAGATGTTTATAAATATGATGATAAAACTAGAAACCTTAGAATGGAACGTGGCGAATATGTTGAAGGTAAAGGCTATATGAAGTTTAAACCACTTCCTTTTTGTGATGAACGATATTCTTATGCGCATCCATCAGTAAGTCCAGATGGACAATACCTTTATTTTACATCCAACATTCCTCAAGCTAAAGGTCCTACCGATATTTTCAGAGTAAAAATTCTTGGAAATAATAAATACGGTAAAATAGAAAATCTAGGAGCACATTTAAACTCACCCAGAAAAGAAATGTTTCCATATATAACCAAAGGGAATATTCTTTACTTTTCTTCAGACAGAGCTAAGGGTGTTGGAGGCTTAGATATATATAGAGCTGAAATGGGATCTGACGGAAAGTTTGGTAAACCAGTATTAATGTCAGCTCCAATTAATAGCGAGGCAGACGATATGTGTTTTGAGTTGTTGCCAAATGGTAAATCAGGTTATTTTTCATCTAATAGAGAAGGTGGTAAAGGCGAAGATGATATTTACTATTTTACTGTAGATTAAGCACCTAATTTATTACTTTTTTTACACGCTTCAAGTCCAGTAAATTTATAGGGTTTATTCCTAATCCAATGACTTCTTTTCTTGTAAAACGAACAACTTCATCATAAAATAATGGTACTACAGGAGTTTTTGCCATGACTAAACTATCCATTTTGGTATATAATAATTCTCGTGACTTAGTATCTGTAATCTTGAAGGCATCTTCATACCATTGGTCGAAGACTTCACTTTTAAAATGAGTATAATTCGGACCGTTAGGTGCAAAATTCTTACTGTAATATAAGGATAAATAATTTTCTGCATCAGGATAATCTGCAACCCAACTAGCTCTAAAAAGGTCTAATTTCCCATTTGCTTTAGCATCTTTTAAAGTTGCAGCAGGAATAACATCAACATCTACTGCAATTCCAATTTTTTGAAGTTCTCTCTGAATGTATTCACAAAAACTCAAATAATTACTAGTAGTTGTTATTGTAATCTCTGGATGTGTAATACCAGTTTCAATTTTAAATCGTTCCATCAACTGTTTCGCTTTTTCAGGCTGATAGCTAAAACCAATAGAATCATTATATCCTGGAAGCCCTTTAGGAATAAAACCTCCATTAGCAGGAATACCAATACCGTTTCTCAAATAAGTCATCATCTTTTGACGATCAAATCCATAGTTAATAGCTTTTCTAAGTAAAACAGATTGTAATTCAGGCAACTCTGTATCCATGAAAAACGCTAGATATTCTGTATTGAGATATGGACCACGAATCATAGTAACATCATTTACATAAGATGATCTTAAGTCTCCACTAGCTGTTAATATTTCATCCTTATAGGAAGCATCCAAACCAGAAACGAAATCGATATTACCTTGTGCAAATTGTAAAAATTCACTTTGTTTATCTGGTAAAAATGTAATAGCTACAGCTTCAAGATAAGGTAGTTGATTACCTTTATTGTCGGTTTCAAAATAATTAGAATGTCTACGAAAAACAAGCTTCAAATTTTCTTCCCAACGTTTAAAATGAAATGGACCAGTTCCAATTGGATTTGAGCGAAAATCAGATTGATAATGCTCCACAATTTCCTTTGGAACTACCGAGCAATATTTCATAGTTAACAGTCCGAGAAATGCTGGGAATGCTTGTTTTAAACGAATTTGAAAAAGCGTATCATTGACTGCTGAAAACGTTTCAACTTTATTTAAGGTCCAACTTCCAGGTGAAGCTAACTTTTTATCCAATAAACGATTAAAACTATATTCAAAATCACTAGCTTTTACAATTCTAGTAGAATCTTTTCCAAATAATATATGCTTGTGAAAATTTACATCTTTCCGAAGTATAAAAGAGTAGGTAAGTGCATCCTCAGAAATCGTCCAACTTTTAGCAATGCAAGGTTTTACATTTAAATTACTGTCCATTTGAACCAATCCGTTGTATAACTGATTGATTGCCCAAATGTCTGCATTATCTTTTGCAAACGCAGGATCTAATGAACCAATGTTCTTATGCTCATTATATCTAAAAATAAGATGATTTTTATCAGAGTTAGTATCGTTTCCACATGAAAAAATAAAAAAAGAGCCAATAATACTCAAAATCAATACAGTAATTGAATATTTGCTATGCACAGATTTTAGGATATTACTCATTAATTGTAAATTTGCCCACTCTAAATTAGAATCGAGTAAATATAAATAGATTTCTGTGCTCACGGAAATACTAATTAAAATATGAATAAAAAAGTCGCATTTTATACATTAGGTTGTAAACTTAATTTTTCTGAAACCTCTACAATTGCTAGAAATTTTTCTTCTGAAGGATTTGAGCGCGTAGATTTTAAAGAGGAAGCAGATATCTATGTGATCAATACTTGTTCGGTGACTGAAAATGCAGATAAACGTTTTAAATCAATTGTTAAACAAGCACAAAAAGTAAATCCTGATGCTTTTGTAGCAGCTGTTGGTTGTTATGCACAATTAAAACCCCAAGAATTAGCTGACGTTGATGGTGTGGATTTGGTTTTAGGAGCGACTGAAAAATTTAATATCACAAGCTATCTTAATGATTTAACAAAGAATGACATGGGAGAAGTGCATAGCTGTGAAATTCAGGATGCTGATTTCTATGTTGGAAGTTATTCCATTGGAGATCGAACGCGTGCGTTTTTAAAAGTTCAAGATGGTTGTGATTACAAATGTACATATTGCACGATTCCTTTAGCAAGAGGAATTTCTAGAAGCGATACTTTAGAGAATGTACTTAAAAATGCTAAAGAAATTTCAGAAAGAGACATCAAAGAAATTGTTTTGACCGGAGTTAATATTGGTGACTACGGAAAAGGTGAATTTGGAAATAAAAAACATGAACATACCTTTTATGAATTGGTTCAAGCATTAGATAAAGTTGAAGGTATAGAGCGTTTAAGAATTTCATCAATAGAGCCTAATTTACTTAAAAATGAAACCATAGACTTTGTTTCTAAAAGCAAATCTTTTGTACCACATTTTCATATTCCATTGCAAAGTGGAAGTAATGAACTACTAAAGTTGATGCGTCGTCGTTATATGAAGGAATTGTACATGGATCGTGTTACTAAAATTAGAGAAACCATGCCTCATGCGTGTATTGGTGTCGATGTTATTGTAGGCTTTCCAGGAGAAACAGATGATTTGTTTTTAGAAACCTATAATTTCTTAAACGAATTAGATATTTCATATTTACATGTATTTACCTATTCTGAACGAGACAATACTGTAGCGGCTTCACTTGACGGAGTTGTTCCAAAAAAAGTTAGAGCAAAACGGAGTAAGATGTTACGAGGATTGTCTGCTAAAAAACGAAGAGCTTTTTATGAGCAACAATTAGGAACACAACGTACAGTTTTATTTGAAGGTGAAAATAAGGAAGGCTATATTTATGGGTTTACCGAAAATTACATCAAAGTAAAAACACCATGGAATCCTGAATTAGTTAATACCCTTCATGATGTAGAGTTAACTAAAATTGATGAAGATGGATTAGTGAGATTTGAATTTGTTAAAGAAATCGTTGCATAAAAAAAACCGAAACATTTGCTTCGGTTTTTTTTTGAGTAATTGTCAATTATATTCTAATTCCTACAGGAAGCATCTTTTTGTACTTTCTGTGTCTTCTTATAAATTTTGCTATTTCAGGGCTTGTAGGTACCACACTAATATTGCGTTCAGCAATATTTTCAAAAACTAAAGTCAAAAATTCTTCTTCAAAATCTTCAGATTTTATACAATTAGGAATAATTAGTTTAGTTAAGAAAATTTTTCGATCTTGAAGTGCGTACTCTATTTTAGCAAGTTCATTATCAACCTTAAGTTCAAATTGACGTAAAAAGTCATTGTCAGTCAGTTCTGCTGCATCAATCATAATAATTCGTATTTAATTCAATGGTTGGTAGGGTAGAACTATAGATTTATATAGTTTTGTATTGCAAATTTACAAAAAATTAACATAAACTAAAAATAACTGATTTTTAAATAGTTATGTCT
>NZ_JBGCCX010000068.1:0-21252 GCF_045105015.1 Psychroserpens sp. | reverse complement strand
CAAAACAGTTATTATTTTGATTTGATTGAAGGAAAAGTTCTTCAGCCATTAAAAATTAAATCTATTCAAAAAAACGGGTTTCAAGATTATATGAAATCAATAGGGAAATTAGGTGGTCAAAACAAGCTTCCAAGACTTTCAAATGACCGAAAAATAGCAGACAAATTATACACTTTAAAATTGGTTAAATAATATTATATTTGCTAGCTAAACATTACCTATGAGCAAGAATAAACATCACGAAAGAACGAGAGCTCAAGAGAGTTCAAATGCTATTGAAAGAATGTATGTTACCATGAGGCATCTATTTAATCGTGGATTTTATAAGCCTATGGGAGTTTCAGGTGAAACTTTACGTGAAGCACTTTTGTCATTAAGACCAGAGATTTATGGTTCAATTGCCGAAGAAAAAGCCGAGTTAGAAGGTTTATTATATGTGATTGACAGGCTTCCAGAAGGCATCGAAGAATGCAGTTTTATCAACTTGACTAGTGATGAAGGTTATGGGAATTCGCACTTCAAACCCATCATTCCTCCAAAAAGGCGTCGTAACTGTTATCGAATTGACGATGAACAAATGAATATTGAAGTTACTAGAGGACGTTCTGAAATTTATGACATATTAACGCATATTACGTTTTTGTTTGTTGAGTCTCATAAAATAAGCAAACGTGTTTTAATAGACGATAAAGGAAACACAACTCGTGATTGGGTTAAGCTAGAAAAAGCAGTATTATCAAAAGATAAACTAAGTCAAAAAGAACGAGAAATCGCTATTACACATACTGCTAATATTCTAGGAAGAACATTTAATGAACTAACAGAAGCTCACAAACAATTTACCTCTAAATCTAAACCAGATCGTTTATTACATATCATTTATTGGTTAGGAAAATTAGCCATTGAAGAAGTTTTAAATAACAGCAAACGTACAGTTACTTTTAGTCCTGTACTTAGAGAGCGTTTAGGTCATCATATTCATGGTGAAATTTGGGCAGATCGCATTAAGGATGTTTTACATAAAAACAATCTTTTAAAACGACCAATTCATGTTATAAGCGCCAATATGCATAGCGTAATGAATTCTATTTTTGCGCCTTCTGCCTTAAAAGCAGGAACAGCAAAGAAAAGCATTTTTGAACTCTATGAAGCCTTGAGTCAGAAAGAAAATCAGAGCTTACGCAATAAAGTATCTAAAGAAGCGTTGCAGAATGGAATGATATACATTGAAGACACTTCAGGAACCAATATTGATGTGCAAATTTTTGATACAGAAAAGATAGATTTTTCTAAATCAGATATTGAAGTTGGAGACAACTTTCATAAGAGTGAAAAACCAGTCATTTTTGTAATGGACTATGCTTTTGGAGAACAAGCTTATGAAACGATAGACGAATTGTTTAAACCAATAAAAGCAGACGGAGAAAAGGTTCTTCTTAATGTTGAGTCGGTTTCAGTAATGGGGAAGGCAGGTATTTTAGAAGGTGGTAAAGGTGATATTATGATTCCATCTGCACACATTTTTGAAGGTACAGCAGATAATTATCCGTTTGAAAATGAATTAAGTAAGTCTGACCTAGAGGGCCAAGGCGTTGAAGTCTATGAAGGATCAATGATTACTGTGCTAGGAACATCGCTTCAAAATAAAGAGATTTTAAAGTTCTTTTACAATTCTACATGGAATGTTATCGGACTAGAAATGGAAGGAGCTCATTATCAAAAAGCTATCCAAGCCGCATCAAGAGTAAGAGGAAGTATTAATCCAAATGTAAAAGTAAGATATGCATATTATGCTAGTGATAATCCTCTAGAAACAGGAAGCACATTAGCATCAGGAGGACTAGGAACCTCTGGTGTTAAACCAACATATTTAATAACTCGAAAAATATTACAACAAATATTTAATTAAACAATTCAAAATATGAGTAATAACCAACACAATGAGAATTTAACAAACAACGATAATAAACCCGAAGAAATAGATCTCGTTGTCTTTTTTAATCTTGTCGGAAATTTCTTTTTATGGATATTTAACTTTTTTAAAGCAATTTTAAAATCCATAGTATCATTTTTTGTAACCATACTAAAAGCATTATTTGATAATATTAAATTAATAATTATCATCATGATTGCGTCAGCTCTGTTAGGCTATGGATTAGAAAAATTAAGGCCAGAATCTTACGAATCATCTATGTTTGTGAAGCCATATTTTGATTCTAAATATCAACTAGTCAACAACATTGAGTATTTCAATGCTTTATTGACTAATGACGAGTATGAAGCATTTTCCAATATTTTTGATGTTACAGTTGAAGACGCCAAAAAAGTGTCAAGTTTTGAAATTGAAATAGGTCCAGAAAGTGAAAATGACAAAGTTAAAGAGTATGATGAATACTTGAAATCATTAGATAGTGTTAGGGCCCAAGATATTTCATATGATGATTTTATTGAAAACAGAGACATTTTTTCATCAAACTTTTACAAAATTACTGTAGAGTCAAGGAAAAAAGATATTTTCCAAAAGTTAGAAACAGGACTTAATTCATCTTTTGAAAACACATATTCTGAAAAGAAAATGAAAAAAAGAGATTCTTTAATTTACATTCAAAAACAGAATATTTTAGCTTCTATTGAGTCAGTAGATTCATTACAAAAAGTCTACATTAAAGTTTTAGAAGAAGAATCAAGATCAAAAAGCCAAAAAATTGGTATTGGCGAAGGTTTTACAATTGAACCTGCTGAGAGCAAAACGAGAGAGTTTGAGCTTTTGAATAAAGAGTTGGAATTAAGAAAAGAGTTAAGAATTTTAGATGAGCAAAAAGTTGAAGAAGATGTGTTTTTTGACACAGTTTCTGGTTTTCAAAAAATTGGTACGCTTTCTGAAAACATCTTTCAAAAATACTCCCTTATTTTTCCAGTAGCGGCATTTATTATGTTGTGCCTGTTTTTTGCCTTAAAATTAACGATAAGATTTGTTAGGAACTATGAGCAATAAAAAACAGATTTTAATCACTGGAGGAGCTGGTTTTATAGGCTCTCATGTAGTAAGATTATTTGTTGAAAAGTACCCAGATTATGATATTTTTAATTTGGATGCGCTTACTTATGCAGGAAATCTTGAAAACCTAAATGATATTGAAGAAGCGTCTAATTATACTTTTATTAAGGGTGATATTACAGATGAAAATTTCATAAATGAATTATTTGCGAAATATAAATTTGATAGTGTGATTCATTTAGCTGCAGAGTCTCATGTAGATAGATCAATAAAGGACCCACTTGCCTTTGTTAAAACCAATGTCATTGGAACCATGATTTTATTGAATGCATTCAAATCATGTTGGAAAGATAATTTTGAAGGAAAGTTATTTTATCATATTAGTACTGATGAGGTCTATGGAACTCTAGGTGAAACAGGATTGTTTACTGAAACTACATCATACGACCCTAACTCTCCATATTCTGCATCAAAAGCAAGTTCTGATCATTTTGTAAGAGCTTATGGTGAAACTTATGGTATGCCATATGTAGTTTCAAATTGTTCAAATAATTATGGACAAAATCAGTTTCCTGAAAAATTGATTCCTCTGTTTATTAATAACATTATTAATAATAAACCATTACCAGTTTATGGAGATGGAAACTATACAAGAGATTGGTTGTATGTTAAGGATCACGCTATTGCAATTGATTTAATATTTCATAAAGGTCAACAAGGAAACACATACAATATTGGAGGATTCAATGAATGGAAGAATATTGATTTAGTAAAACTGCTTTGTGAACAAATGGATGTTAAGCTTGGTCGAGAAAAAAATTCTTCAGAAGAACTCATCACATTTGTAAAAGACCGTCCTGGTCACGATTTAAGATACGCTATTGATGCATCTAAAATTAATAAAGAATTAGGTTGGGAACCATCTGTAACCTTTGAAGAAGGTCTAAAAAAGACAATTGATTGGTATCTAAGTAATGAAAAGTGGTTAGAGAATGTTACAAGTGGAGCCTATAAATCTTACTACCAAAAGCAATATAATTAAATAATGAAAGGGATTGTTTTAGCAGGAGGCTCAGGAACTAGACTTCACCCATTGACTTTAACAATGAGTAAGCAGTTAATGCCTATTTATGATAAACCAATGATTTATTATCCTATTTCAACTCTATTATATGCTGGAATTCAAGACATATTAATTATTTCTACACCTAAAGACCTTCCTTTGTTTGAAGATTTATTAGGAGACGGAAAGAAATATGGATGTAATTTTGAATACGCAATACAAGAAGCGCCTAATGGTTTAGCTGAAGCTTTCATTATCGGAGAAGAATTTATCGGAAGCGATAAAGTTGCCTTAATTCTTGGCGACAATATTTTCTATGGATCTGGATTATCAAAGTTACTTCAAACCAATAACAATCCCGAAGGCGGAATTATTTACGCATACAGAGTTCACGACCCAGAACGTTATGGTGTTGTAGATTTCGATGATAATGGACAGGTTATTTCTATTGAAGAAAAACCAACAAACCCTAAATCTAATTTTGCAGTTCCTGGTATTTATTTTTATGATAATTCAGTAGTGCAGATAGCAAAAAACATACAGCCAAGTCATCGAGGAGAATTAGAAATCACAGATGTTAATAAAGCATACTTAAACAACAATAAATTAAAAGTTAGTATTTTAGATAGAGGTACAGCTTGGTTAGATACAGGTACATTTCAATCTTTAATGCAAGCATCTCAATTTGTTGAAGTTATTGAAGAGCGACAAGGATTAAAAATAGGCTCTGTAGAAGCTGCCGCTTTTGAAATGGGCTACATTAATGAATCTCAATTTAAAGAGTTGGCCCAACCACTTATGAAGAGTGGATATGGTAAAAATTTGTTAGGACTTCTCAAAAACAAAGCATGAATATAGAAGAAACAAAAATTCAAGGTTGTTTTATTATCGAACCAAATATTATTGAGGACGATAGAGGTTACTTTTTTGAATGTTTTAATCAAAAGAAATTCAATAACCTCACAGGTAATCAAATTAATTTTGTTCAAGACAATGAGTCTTTCTCATCAAAAGGTGTTTTAAGAGGATTACACTTTCAAACAGGAGAACATCAACAAGCAAAATTAGTAAGAGTTATAAGTGGAGAGGTTTTAGATGTTGCTGTTGATATAAGAGAAGGGTCACACACATATGGAGAACATGTTTCTGTAAAACTTTCTGGAGAAAATAAAAAACAGTTCTACCTTCCTCGCGGATTTGCACATGGGTTTGTAGTATTAAGCGAGACAGCAATTTTTTCTTACAAGTGCGATAGCTTTTATAATAAAGAGTCTGAAGCTGGAATCATTTACAATGACCCAAAGCTAAACATAGATTGGTTACTTGATTCGGCCGAAATAATTATCTCAGAGAAAGACACTCAACTTCCTTCATTTGAAAATGCAAGGCTATGAACATACTTGTAACAGGTGCAAAAGGTCAATTAGCGACTTGTATAAAAGCTTTAGATAATTCTTCTGATTATAATTTTATTTATAAAAATTCTGAAGACCTTGATATTACAGATCTTATTTCTGTTGAAAGCTTTTTTAAAAGAAATAAAATAAGCTTTTGTGTTAACTGCGCAGCTTACACAGCAGTTGATAAAGCTGAAAGCGATCAAAAAAAAGCCCATAATGTTAATGTTAATGGTTCAGAGAATTTAGCAAAGACATGTGCTCAATACAATTCAAAATTAATACATATTTCAACAGACTTTGTATTTAATGGCTCTTCAAACACACCTTACAATGAAGATGACAACACAAATCCTCTCGGTGTCTATGGGCTAACGAAGTTAGAAGGTGAACAAAAAATACAGAAAAACTTAGAAAAGTATTTTATTATTAGAACGTCTTGGTTGTATTCTGAGTTTGGAAATAACTTTTTAAAAACAATGCTTAGACTTTCAAATAATAGAGATGAGTTAGGAGTTGTTTCTGACCAAATTGGAACACCAACCTATGCAATGGATTTGGCACATGTGATTTTAAAAATCATTAAAGAAAACCATATCGCTTATGGTATTTATCACTATAGTAATGAAGGTGTTGCTAGTTGGTATGATTTTGCGTTCACTATTTTTGACCTAAGCAAGGTTAAAATAACGGTAAACCCAATTTCAACTGAAGATTTCCCTACACCAGCAGAAAGACCTAAATATAGTGTGCTTGACAAAACAAAGATTAAAGAGGTCTTTAAGTTAGAAATTCCACATTGGAAAAACAGTTTAAAGACAGCAATTTCAAATTTATGATACAACAAAACTTAGAGTTAGCAATAAAAGCATCATTAGAAGCTGGTAAAGTGATTATGGAGGTTTATAACACCCCTTTTGATGTTGAAATTAAAGATGATAAATCACCTTTAACTGAAGCAGATAAAAAAGCAAATGATGTTATTAATTCATATTTAAAACAGACTAACATTCCTATCATTAGTGAGGAGAATAGGCAGATTGATTATGTAGACAGAAAAGATTGGGAGACCTGTTGGGTAGTAGATCCTGTTGACGGTACAAAAGAGTTTATTAAACGTAATGGTGAGTTTACGGTGAACATAGCGCTTGTAACAAACGGAAAGCCTCAATTAGGAGTAATTTATGTTCCTGCAACAAAAACACTCTATGTTGGTAACGTAACCGAGGAACAAGGACTAAAAGCAGAATTAAGCACTCATGAAACATCAATAAAAGAGGTTCAAAAACTGTTTAACCCATTACAGCCTAAAATTGAAAATGATTCTAGTGTTCAAGTTGTAGGAAGTCGTTCTCATATGAGCCCTGAAACATTAGACTTTATAGAAACGATTAAAAGTTCAGGTAAAGATGTTGAAGTGGTGTCAAAAGGGAGTTCACTCAAGTTTTGCCTAGTTGCAGAAGGTAATGCAGATGTATATCCAAGGTTTGCTCCAACAATGGAATGGGATACTGCAGCAGGACACGCTATTTGTAACGCAGTAGGAATTGAAGTAATTTCAAAAGCCACTAATAAACCATTACTTTACAATAAGGAGAACCTATTAAATCCTTGGTTCGTGGTTTCTAAGTAATTTAATATATGACCACTTACAAACAAGAATCACATATCAGAAGCCTTTTAAAAGGTGTTTCTTGGCGTGTCGTAGCAACTACAGACACTATTCTTGTTGTATTACTAGTAACCTGCCTTAATGGAGGATGTAGTATTGATAGCGCTATAAAAATTGGAGCTATCGAATTCCTATTTAAATTTATTGTGTATTACATGCACGAAAGAGTATGGCAGCGCGTACTTTTTAACAAAACGGTAACTCAAAGTCAAACACTTCGGAAGACAATTTCTTGGCGAATTATTGCTACAACAATGACTTTTATCATTTCTGGATCTGTATTAGAAGCATTTGATCAAATTGCATTGTATATTGCACTTACAGAATTATTTACGAAATTCGTATTATATTACTTACATGAAAGATTGTGGCTTAAACTACCCTTAGGAAGAATTAGGCAATATTTTTTTGGTAAAAAACAATAACATGTCAAAACATATTATTCCACATAGCTATCAAATTTCAAAAGAAGATAGGTTAGAGTCAAATAAACAGAATTCATTCTTAATGTGGTTTACTGGACTTTCTGGTTCAGGTAAATCTACAATTGCTAATGTAGTTGAACAAAAGCTATTTCAACAAGGGATTAAAACCTACACATTAGATGGTGATAATATTAGAAAGGGCATTAATAATGACCTTTCATTTTCGCCCGAAGATAGAACGGAGAATATTAGAAGAATCGCTGAAGTTGCCAACCTTATGGTAGATGCTGGTTTAGTCGTTTTAGCAGCATTTGTTTCACCTTATAAAAAAGACCGTGAGAATATTAAAAGTATCGTTAAAGATGTTAACTTTGTCGAGATTTTTATTAATACTAGTATCGAAGAATGTGAACGTAGAGATGTAAAAGGTCTTTACAAAAAAGCACGTGCTGGTGAAATTAAAAATATGACTGGTATTTCAGCACCATATGAGGCTCCTGAAAACCCAGATATAGAAATAAAAACAGAAAACGAATCTATTGAAGCTGCTGCTCAAAGAATCGTTGATTATATAACACCAAAATTGTCAAAGTTACAATGAGTAAGTATTATTTAAACTATTTAGACGAATTAGAAAGTGAGGCCATATTTATTCTACGTGAAGTATGGGCTCAATTTGACAACCCAGTAATATTATTTTCTGGAGGAAAAGATTCAATTTTAGTAACACATTTAGCTAAAAAAGCTTTTCATCCTGCTAAAATTCCATTTCCTTTAATGCATGTTGATACTGGTCACAATTTCCCTGAGACAATACAGTTTAGGGATGATATAATAAAAGATTTAGGTGTTAATCTTATTGTTGGTTCTGTTCAAGAGTCTATCGATGAAGGTCGTGTAGCTGAAGAAAAAGGAAAAAATGCAACACGAAACGCATTACAAATTACAACGCTTCTAGATGCTATAGAATCTAATAAGATTGATTGTGCTATTGGAGGCGGTAGACGTGATGAAGAAAAAGCAAGAGCTAAAGAACGCTTTTTCTCTCATAGAGATGATTTTGGACAATGGGATCCTAAAAATCAAAGACCAGAACTTTGGAATATTTTTAATGGAAAGCATTTTGAAGGAGAGCATTTTAGAGCGTTTCCAATTAGTAATTGGACTGAAATGGACGTTTGGAATTATATCAAAAGAGAAAACATCGCTATTCCATCATTATATTACGCACACCAAAGAGAAGTTGTCTGGAGACAAGATAGTTGGATACCTAATTCAGAATTTCTAGTCTTAGAAGATCATGAAGAGATTGTTACTAAAAAAATACGTTTTAGGACTCTTGGAGATATTACCATTACTGGAGGTATCGAATCTGATGCAGATACTTTAGAAAAAATTGCAGATGAAGTTTCTGGAATGCGTCAAACAGAACGAGGAAACAGAAGTGATGATAAACGTTCTGAGTCAGCAATGGAAGATAGAAAACGTCAAGGTTATTTTTAAAGAAAAGACAATGTTAGATAACAATCAATTATTACGTTTTACTACAGCTGGAAGTGTAGATGACGGAAAAAGCACACTAATAGGACGATTACTTTACGATTCAAAATCTATTTTTGAAGATCAACTTCAAGCCATAGAAAATACGAGTAAAAAGAAAGGTCACCAAGGTGTAGATTTAGCACTTTTTACTGATGGTTTAAGAGACGAAAGAGAACAAGGAATCACCATTGATGTTGCATATAGGTATTTTACAACACCAAAACGAAAGTTTATTATTGCCGATACACCAGGACATATTCAATATACTAGAAATATGGTTACAGGCGCATCAACTGCGAACGCCGCAATTATTTTAGTAGATGCTCGTCATGGTGTTATTGAACAAACAAGACGTCATTCGTTTATTGCATCTTTATTGCAGATTCCACACGTAATTGTTTGCGTAAATAAAATGGACTTAGTTGATTTTTCTGAAGAAGCATATAATAAAGTTATTAATCAGTTTGAAGAATTTTCTTCTAAAATGCTAGTTAGAGATGTTCGTTTCATTCCAATAAGTGCATTATTGGGAGATAATGTAGTGAATCGTTCTGAAAACATGGATTGGTATCAAGGCGCTCCTTTACTTCATACTTTAGAAACCATGCATATTAGTAGCGATATTAATAAAGTAGATACTAGATTTCCTGTTCAAACAGTTATAAGACCACAGAATGAGTCTCATAGAGATTATAGAGGTTATGCAGGAAGGGTTGCAAGTGGAATATTGAGAGTAGGTGATGATATAACTGTCATGCCTTCAGGTTTTACTTCGAAAGTTAAGTCGATTGATACTCTTGAAAAATCAATAGAAGAAGCATACGCACCAATGTCTGTGTCAGTAACTCTAGAAGATGATATTGATATTAGTAGAGGTGACATGATTGTTAGGTCTAATAATAAACCTGAAGCATCT
Source organism: Psychroserpens sp. (assembly GCF_045105015.1). GTDB lineage: Bacteria > Bacteroidota > Bacteroidia > Flavobacteriales > Flavobacteriaceae > Psychroserpens. Next base: position 11,239 of record NZ_JBGCCX010000068.1, on the reverse strand, counting down.
CAAGACGTCGAAGTAATGTTGTGTTGGCTCCATAATGATTCTGCAAAGCCTAGAGCAAAATATAGTATTAGACACACGTCAAATGAGCAAAAGGCAATGATTAAAGAAGTAGTTTATAAGTTTGACATCAACACTCTTGAGCGAAATAGTGAGGATAAGGAGTTGAATATGAATGATATTTCAAAAGTTAAAATAAGAACTACAAAACCTTTGATGATTGATTCCTATAGAGAAAATAGAACAACAGGAAGCATTATATTAATTGATGACGCAACAAATGAGACTGTAGCTGCCGGAATGATAGTTTAAATTATTAATGAGATGTTAAAACCTTTCTTTTTTTTAATAATCATAAGTTTGTTTCAAAGTTGTAATAATTCCTCAAAGAGTTCTCCTAAAGAATCGCAAACTATTCAAGTTCAACCCAAAAGCTTAAGCATTGAGTTTAGTTTTAAAACATCTCAAGCAGATGAATTTAAAATAATGATGAACAATATAACGGTTGATGAATTACAAAAAAAGAATATTCATATTTTTGAAGACGTAGTTCCTTCAACAAGTGATGATGTTATAGTAGCAAATTTTGATCCTGAAAACCTATCAAAAGAAATCTTTTGTCATTTAGGAAATAAGGTTGAAAAAGAAGTGACAATTAAGGGGGTTTTAATTACTTATGGAGACAAACAATTTAATTTGACTAGTACTGAAGATTTTAATAAACACTTAGATTTTAATAAGTTTATTGAAAGAGATTCTACTAGTAACAAACTTTCTACAAAGCGAGTAGGAGGAAAACTTAATCCCTGGTTTAGAATTAAAAATAGTCTTATAAATCAATTACAGAGATAGTGTATTAGTTTTTAATTTTTCTTACATTAGAAACTGAATTTATCCTAACATCATAATGGCCTTTATAAAGTCTCAATTAAAACATATTCTTGGTGATTCTGACTTTAAAGAAATATTAAGCAAAGGGCTTTCATATATACTTATAAGAGGTTTTGGCATTATTGCCAGTTATGCCTTTACGCTTTACGTCACTAAAAACTTTGGTGCTTCAATATTTGGTCTATTCTCTATTGCCGTTTCTGTTTTTATGATTATAAGTGTCATAGGGCGTTTAGGGATTGATATACATTTAGTTAAATTTTATTCTATTGAAGGTAACTTAAATGATATTGGACTGTTTTATAAAACACTTCTAAAATCATTTTTGATATCCGCGTTGTTATGTTTTATAATATATGTTTTTAGGTTTCAGATTACTAATGAGCTTTTTAAAGATCCTAAGCCAGAGGTAGTTCCTTATTTAAACTGGATTTTATTGAGTATCCCGTTTTGGTCTGTTACTTTAATTTGTTCAAGTGTTTCAAGAGCTCAAAAAAACATTAAGTGGTTTTCGTTTATTAGTTTAGTTAGTAGGTTTTTATTTGGTTTTATAGTTTTGTTAGTTTTAATGAGTTTTACTCATGAACCTATTGCTATCCCAAAAGCACATTTTTTCGGAATTTTAATCACTTCAGTAATAGCGCTAATTCATACAATAAAATCTTTCAAAGTAATCTCATTTAAATCTCAAACAAATTCATGGACTTTTATTAAACAGTCTTTACCTATGATGCTATCATCTTCAATCCTAATTTTTTTAGGATGGATGGACACTTTTGTGATGGGAGTTTATGAAACAGAAAGCAATGTTGGGATTTATAATGTTTGTCTTAAGATAGCAACTCTAACAAGCTTTACTTTATTAGCAATTAATTCAATTCTTGCTCCTAAAATCGCTAAAAGTTATGCCGAAAATGATGAAAATAACTATAAAAAACTGATTCGGTTTTCTACTAAATTGAACTTTTTAATCAGTTCTGTAGTAATTGTTTTAATTTTATTTTTTAATAAATTCTTATTATCAATTTTTGGCAATGAGTTTATAGAAGGGCAGACTATTTTATTCATTCTATGTGCTGGACAAATTGTAAATTCGTTTTCTGGTTCCGTTGGAATCATTTTACAAATGATTGGCAAACAAAGAGTGTATCAAAATTTTGTTATTGTAGCACTTTTATTAAATTTAGTGTTGACAATTATATTGACACCTATTTATGGAGGAATTGGTGCTGCTACTGCTACTGTAGTAAGTATGGCTTTTTGGAATTTGAGCTGTGCTATCTATCTCAAAGTTAAGTTGCAGATAACATCATATTATAATCCATTTTAATCATATATTTTAAGTGGATAAAAAGTGTAATAGTATAGATTTTTTTTTAGTTGGAGCTGCAAGATGTGGTACCACAAGTTTATATAATTATCTCAATAATAGTGATGATGTTTTTTTACCTAATGTAAAAGAACCAAACTTTTTTTCAGATGTAGATTCGCCAAACACAGAAGATTATAAGCTTCCTAAGCTTGGAGAAAAATACCACACTAAAATAATTAAAGACATAAACGTTTATAATGCTCTTTATGCAAATGCCCATAAAAATCAATTAAAAGGAGATACTTCACCTTCATATATTTGGGATACTAAAGTTGCAGAGAAATTATTTGAACATAACCCAAATGCAAAAATACTAATTAGTTTAAGACACCCTGTTGACAGAGCTTACAGCCATTATATAATGAATTATTATACAGGGTCTGATAGAAATCATTCGTTTGAAGATGCATTAAGCGCTACTAAAAACCATATTTGGGGAAGTTGCAACCAATATTTAGAAATGGGAATGTATTACAATCAAGTAAAAGCTTATTTTGATATTTTTCCTAAACAACAAATTAAGATAATGGTTTATGAAAACTGGACAGAAAACTTAGAAGATGAAATAAAAAACATGTTTGATTTTTTAGGAATAAATGCTTCTGATTCTGTTTTTAATAAGTCAATCGAAAGCAACAAAATTCAACCTGTTAAAAACTTATTTCTTTTGAATCTCTTGAGGCAGAATAAGATAAAAGAAACAGTTAAAAGCGTTATTAATCAAGACAAAATAGATAAGCTCAAATCTTATTTTTTTAGTGATTCAAAAGAGATTAAAAAAATCAGTCCAGAATTTAGAAGAAAACTAAGTTTTAGTTTCAAAAAAGACATTGACAAGCTTACTGCTCTTACTGAAATTGACTTTGAACAAAAATGGAAAGTGTAATCACCTATTCTGGAAATTTATAATTAAACTTCTTTATTTCCCATTCATATCGTTTAAAGACTAATTCTTTAGATTTTTCAGAATAATAATCAGATACTTTTTTCTTTCGCGCCCTAACATTTTTTTTAACAACTTTAAAATTATTTGGCAATTCAATATCCAAAGATTTGAATAATGTTGGCACCTCAGTATCAAAATGTTCTAAGCATATAATTTTGTCAACCAATATATTGCCTTGTTTATCACTAATATAATTTTTTAAAGAATAGGTACCATAAATTCGCCATCTGTCGCTGTTTTTTCCACCACCTCCTTTACCATCGGTTTTTGTAGATTTAAGCCATAAATCAAAAGGAGGTTTTATGGGCCACCTTCTAAAAATCATTTCATACAAAGAAACCAATCTATTAAAAGGATTTCTGGTACAAACAATTTTATAATAGTCATCATAGTTATATCCTTTTTCAGAAAAAATATTTTTTATTTCTACAGGACGAATATGTGAGTAAAATGGGTTTTCATCTGTAATATTTTTAAATGGAATGTCCAATATGTCTGAGTATGGTGTTAACATTTCTCTTAAACTTTCAGAACCTGTTTTAGGGTTGCTAAAGAATATAAACTTATTTTTGTGAGACAATCTCATTCTTAAATATGATGATTAATTTTAAGGGATCAAATATATTAATTAAAATAGAAATTCATGCCTCAAACAGTTTATAAGATAGGCTTATTTATACTAGTGTTGCTACTATCATTATATTCTATAGAACTATCATTTATTGCTTCTGTTTTTTTGCTTGCAATATCTGTGTCTAATAAGGTTTCTGTTAACTTAATTTCTTCTTCCCTTTTTTTAATTATCATAACAGTTATTGGAGTTATTTCAAGCTATGGTTTAAAATATCAACCTTTTGACACTTTGAAAGACATCATATATTTTATTAGACCAGTTACAATTTTATTCGCTAGTTATTTTGCTGTTAAACGCTTAAAATCAAAAACATATGTATTTAATGTCGTTGTTACCATAGCCCTTGTTTTTGCTATTATACACTTGTTTAATATTGTAATTAATATAGGCAGTATAGATTCATATGTTTATTTAAGGACATTAGGAGGGAAACAAAATCATATTGAAATAGTTGCTTTAGTTTTTTTATTTTTTACTCCGTATTGTACTGCATTTAAAAAGTATCATAAACTTGTAGTTTTTATTATAACTATTTCATTTCTGTTATATTTATCACGAACGATGTTCATTGTCCTTTTTATGTTTTTTGTGGGCTATAAAGGATATTTGTTTTTAAACAGAAAACTTTTTAGAGGGATTTTGCTCTTGACTATAATTTCTGTAATTCTTGGCATTGTGCTATCAAATATTGAAACCAACAGGAACTCCACTGGTTTTAAAGCATTTGTCTATAAGACTCAGAATAGTTTTAGTGAATTATTTGAGTCCATTGACACTAAGACCATCTTAAGAGATAGACGAGGTATGTGGGAACACTGGAGAGCTTATGAGGCTCAAAAAGCTATAGAACAAATGAATAATAACGGAACAAAAGCTTGGCTAATTGGTTTAGGCTTTGGTTCAAAAGTAGATCTTGAGACAGAAGTTAGGTTAGATGGAAAGCAATTTTCAGAAGTTCCCTCAATACACAATGGTTTTGTAAACGTGCTTTTTAAAACAGGTACTCTAGGATTATTATGTTATTGTTTGTTTATCTTTTATATTTTTGGAACACATCAACGTTTTAAAACAAATGATGAAAATATATTACTAAATAAACTCATTTTAGCCACAAGTGTTTATATGTTGTTTAATAGTTTTGTTATAACAGGTTTTTACAGACCAGGAGAGTTTTCTGTTTTTTTATATGGTATTTTTGTAGCATCAAAATACAATAAACAACAACAAATTGTTAACTAGAAATGAGGCATAATTTAAATGACTAAAACTTTATTTGTAGATGCGCATACTTTTGATGAAAGTCATCAAGGTATTAGAACTTTTTTAAAAGGAATTTATAAAGCGATAGATGCCTGCCCATCTGAACTACAAATATATTTAGCAGCGAATAATATTGATAATCTTAAAAAAGAGTTTAATAGTCAACCTAACTTTAAGTTTATAAAGTTAAAGTCTAAAAACAAGTACATAAGATTAACTTATGAAATACCAAAAATAATCAAAGGTTATAAATTTGATTTTGCACATTTTAATTATTATTTGCCTCTTTTTTTAAATAAAAAGTGCAAGTATATAGTTACCATTCACGATGTGTTATTTATTGATTTCCCCCAATATTTCCCTTTAAAGTATAGACTTGTAAACACAATATTATTTAAGCGTTCTGCACTTAAGGCTAATATCGTTACAACGGTCTCCAATTATTCAGCTGAACGAATCATTGAAAATTTTAAAATATCCAATAAAAAAATTGAGGTACTCCCAAATGCAATTAGTAAGAAATACGCACTAACACAAAATAAAGAGTCTGACAGAAACTTTATTAAGACCAACTATAACCTTAATAAATACATAATATATGTAAGTAGGATTGAGCCTAGAAAAAACCATTTTAAATTGGTCCAGGCATATGAAGAATTATCGTTATGGAAACAAGGTGTTAGCTTAGTGCTCATAGGTCAAGAGAGTTTTAAAGATGATGAATTAGATAAATTAATCAATAAGGTATCTAAAGTATCAAACGGGATGATATTGAAGATTAAAGATGTGTCAAATGATGATTTAATTAAATTTTACAATGCAGCAACTTTAGCCATTTTCCCATCTTTATGCGAGGGATTTGGAATTCCTCCAATAGAAAGTGCAGTACTTAAAACATCAACAATATGCTCAGATTCTACAGCAATGAAAGACTTCACCTTTTTTAAAGACAGACTTTTTGATGCAAAATCCATAGACACAATAAAAACAACTATTACAAAGTTTTTAGAAAAAGAAAAACATAGTGATCAACACAATGAATTAACTGAAATAGCTAATTCTATAAAAGAAAAATACACTTGGGATCAGACTGCTCAAAAACTGAAAAACTTAATTTTAAATGACAAATGATAAGTTGAAGGTTGCAATATTAGGAACAAGAGGTATACCAAATTTTCATGGAGGGTTTGAACAATTTGCTGAATTCTTTTCAGTATATCTAGCCCAACAAAACCATGATGTTTATGTGTACAATTCTAGTAAACATCCATTTCAAGAAAAATTATTTAATGGTGTAAACATTATTCATTGTTATGATCCTGAGGATAAAATTGGGACACCAGGTCAATTTATTTATGACCTTAATTGCATCTTAGATTCAAGAAAAAGAAATTTTGATATCATCCTTCAGTTGGGTTACACTAGTAGCACTATCTGGTATAAATTACTACCAAAAAAATCGGTTATCATAACTAATATGGATGGCTTAGAGTGGAAGCGATCCAAGTATTCTAAAAAAGTACAAAAGTTTTTGAAATACGCAGAGCGCCTTGGTGTAAAATCTAGTGATTATTTGGTTGCAGATTCAATAGGGATTAAAGAATATTTAAAACAAACCTATGAAGTTGATTCAAAGTACATTGCTTATGGAGCCAAACTATTTAATAATCCAGATTCAAAAATCCTTTCAGAATATAATTTAAAACCCTTCACATATAATATGTTAATTGCTCGATTAGAGCCAGAAAATAATATTGAAACAATTTTAGATGGTGTAGTTTTGTCTAAAAACAAGTCGCCTTTTTTAGTTGTTGGAAAACATGATGCCAACTCATTTGGAAAACATTTAAAAGATAAATTTAGAGATCACCCAAACATTCGTTTTGTGGGTGGTATTTATGATTTAGAATCATTAGATAATCTAAGATACTACTCAAATTTATATTTCCACGGACATTCAGTTGGTGGAACCAATCCTTCTTTACTTGAAGCTATGTCATCTAAAGCCTTTATCATTGCTAATGACAATCAATTTAATAAGTCTATTTTAAAAGAGAATGCGCTTTATTTTGAAACAGCAATAGATGTTAAAGAGCATTTAGACAATCAATCTAAACAAGCACACATTGATAAAGTAGAAAACTGTTTTAATGATATAGCCAAAAATTTCAGTTGGGATATTATTAATAAAGAATATTTAAACTTTTTTTATGAGTGTAAAAAGTAAAATACTATCAGTCGTTGATCACAATGACTTTTTGTCTTACATGCTTGCCTTAACGTTATCTACAATTCTTGTTGGATATGCACCCAGTAGTACTACACTAATAGTATTTTGTTTATTTGTTATTAGATATCGATTAATTAATAAAATTAGTTTCAAGTTAAACACTTCTTCTATCTTATTAATTTTGTTGTATTTATTCTGCTGTGTATCCTATTTTTGGACAGTTGATCCAGATTTGAGTTTAAAAGGAATGGGTAGACTTCCAGTTTTATTGGTAATACCTGTAATCTTTGCAATGATTCCTAAATTCTCATTTAGATCATTTCAAATTGTATTAAATGGTTTTACAATTTCTAATATTATATTAGGGCTATTTTTTCTTGTCACAGCAATTATAAACTATATTCAACTCGGAAATTCTACTGTTTTTACATATCACGATTTCGTAGAGGTTTTAAATTTAAATGCGATTTATGTTTCTGTGTTTTATGCCTTAAGCTACTTCTTTCTGTTGTCAAAAGAAACAAAAAAACGTATAGATTACTTTGGTCTTTTCTTTTTGGGAGCCACCATTTTATTATTATCATCAAAGACTATAATTGCTACTTTTTTAATAGGAAATATTGTATACTTTTTTAGAAATAACAGAATTAAATCATTAAAATCTCCAAAAGTTATAGGAGCGTTTTTGATAGTGATATCTATAGTCGCAATTACATCTCATGAGATTGTTGATCGAATACTAACAGAGAAAACAACAAATTTTGAAGAGGTGCTTCATAGAGAAAAATTTAATAAGATCTATCCATGGACAGGAACATCAATAAGATTACTTCAATTAAGAAATTTAAAAGAACAAATTGAAGAAGATGATGTTTTTTGGAAAGGATTTGGTTTATTTGCATCTAGAAAAAATTTAAGAGACAGGTTTATTGCTTTTAATTTATATCCTGGTTATTATGGTTATAACTATCATAACATGTATGCCCAAATACTTTCAGAATTAGGTATATTCGGATTGTTAACTCTATTAGTTATACTAGGTCTTGGATATTTAAAATCTTTTAAAACAAAGTCTTTTTTCATGCTAATGTTTTATTTTTTAATGACAATGGTTTTTATTACTGAATCGTTTTTATGGGTTCACAGAGGCGTTTTTCTATTTGTGATTATGAATTGTATGCTTCAAAGAACAGATTTTTTAAAATTAAAACAAGCAATTAAAAGTTAAGCTTAATAACATATTATAACTATGAAAATATCTGTAATAGGAACAGGTTATGTTGGTTTAGTAACTGGAACCTGTTTAGCAGAAACAGGAAATGAAGTCATTTGTGTTGACATCGATGCCAATAAAGTTGAGCAAATGAAATCAGGTGTGGTACCAATTTATGAACCACATCTAGATATCTTGTTTGAAAGAAATATTAAAGCAAATAGACTTAAGTTTTCTACCTCTTTAAGTGAGGGTCTTGAGCATGGAGACATCATTTTTTTAGCATTACCAACACCTGAAGATGACGATGGCTCGGCCGACTTATCTTATGTTTTAGGTGTCGCAAAAGAAATAGGAAAAAACATTAAAGATTATAAAGTAATAGTCGACAAAAGCACAGTTCCAGTAGGAACTTCTGATAAAGTAAAAGAAGCAATATCTAATGAAACGAACGTTGAATTTGATGTTGTGTCTAATCCTGAGTTTTTAAGGGAAGGTTTTGCAGTAGATGACTTTTTAAAACCAGAGCGAATTGTTATCGGTTCAAGTTCAGAGAGAGCAACAAATCTCATGAATAAATTATATAAACCTTTTGTACGATCTGGAAATCCAATTTTAGTAATGGATGAACGTTCTGCAGAACTTACTAAATATGCTGCCAATTCTTTTCTAGCAGCAAAAATTACCTTTATGAATGAGATTGCTAATTTTTGTGAAAAGGTTGGTGCTAATGTAGATATGGTTAGAATTGGAATGGGTACAGATTCTAGAATTGGCAAACGCTTTTTATTCCCTGGCATAGGATATGGAGGTTCTTGTTTTCCTAAAGATGTAAAAGCGTTACATAAATCTGGAAAAGAGCACCAACACGATTTTGAAATTTTAAGCTCTGTGATTAAAGTCAATAGTAAACAAAAAACGATATTAATTCCGAAGATATTATCTCATTATGATAACGATTTAGAAGGTAAAACTTTTGGAATTTGGGGATTGGCATTTAAGCCAGAAACTGACGATATAAGAGAAGCTCCTGCACTATATATGATTGATGACTTATTAAAACTTGGAGCAAAAATTAATGTTTTTGACCCAGAAGCGATGCCTAACGTAAAAAGAAAATATGGTGATAAACTTAATTACGCAGCCAACATGTATGACGCTATAAATAGTGTTGACGCATTGATTATCTGCACAGAATGGAGTATATTTAGAACACCTAATTTTGAAAAGTTAAAGGATATAATGGATAGCCCAGTAATTTTTGATGGTCGAAACTTATACGACATTCAAGATGTTGAAAACGAAGGCTTTTCTTATGTATCAATAGGAAGAAAAAGTGTGTATTAATGAAAAAAAAGGTACTAATAACAGGGGCAGCAGGATTTTTAGGATCACACTTATGTGATAAGTTTATAGCTGAAGACTTTTATGTTATTGGAATGGATAACTTTATAACAGGAGATCCAAAAAACATCAAACACTTAGAGGTTAATCCAAACTTTGAATTTATTAAACATGATGTTACAGAGCATATTACAATTGAAGGCGAACTGCATTATATTTTACATTTTGCCTCTCCTGCAAGTCCTATAGATTATTTAAAAATACCTATCCAAACCCTGAAAGTAGGTTCACTAGGAACTCATAATTTGCTAGGCTTGGCTAAAGCAAAAAAATCAAGATTACTAATTGCTTCTACATCTGAAGTTTACGGAGACCCTTTAGTTCATCCCCAAACAGAAGATTACTGTGGTAATGTAAATACAATTGGTCCTAGAGGTGTTTATGACGAAGCTAAACGATTTCAGGAATCGATTACGATGGCATACCATAGGTTTCATGGTATTGAAACAAGAATTGCACGTATTTTTAACACTTATGGACCACGTATGCGTTTAAATGATGGAAGAGTGATTCCTGCATTTATGGGTCAAGCTTTAAGAGGTGAAGACTTAACAGTATTTGGAGATGGCTCACAAACCCGTTCATTTTGTTATGTAGACGATCAGGTTGAAGGAATTTTCAGGTTACTTTTTAGTGATTATGTATATCCTGTCAATATTGGTAATCCCAACGAAATATCAATTAATGATTTTGCTAAAGAAATTATAAAGCTAACTCATACTGACCAAAAAATCATCTATAAAGATTTACCAGTTAATGATCCTTTGCAAAGGCAACCAGATATTAGTTTGGCTAAAAAACTATTAAAATGGGAACCTAAAGTTCAAAGAGAAGAAGGCATGATGAAAACATTTGACTATTTTAAAAAATTATCTCATGATGAACTCTACAAAAGTGAACACAGAGATTTTTCTAAACATATAAAAATATAAGTTGAGTCTATTTAAACAGGGAAGATATTCGGGTTACTTAAGACCAATTTCATACTTAATTGATTTATGTATAATCAATGGATTGGCAATTCTATATTTTTTTAAGGATATAGATCCTAATATGTTTATTCCTTTTGTGTCTATTACATGGATAATAATTTCTATTTACTCAAGGTTTTATGAGGTGTATCGATACACTCGTGAAGTAACTATTTTTTCTTTGTCTCTAAGACAAATGGTTCTATTTATGCTTATTGTTTTTGCTTTTATTGGTTTTCATCCCGATTTGAGCGTCTTTCCAATAACAGTTTTTAAATATGTATTGGTTAGTTTTTTATTAATTATCTCTTTTAAATTTGC
>NZ_JBGCCX010000067.1:0-24897 GCF_045105015.1 Psychroserpens sp. | reverse complement strand
CTTAAAGAATGCACTCAAATAGGTAGATAACTAAACATATTTTAGAAGCAGTATTTGTTTTCTGCTTTTACTTTTTCTGCAATTTCGTTACGTAAATCTACGATGTCAGGATAGTTTTGATATTTAGTGAAACGTTTAAGTCCCATTAGCATCATACGCTGTTCGTCACCTTCAGCGAAAGAAATAATACTTTCTTTTCCTTTACCTTCTACAATACTTACAGCATTATATAAGTACAGCTTAGACATTGCTATTTGAACCTTTTGATTATCTTCACCAAAACGTTTAGCATTCTTTTCAGTACGTAAAATGGTAGATTCTGCCATGTAGATTTCGATTAAGATATCAGCTGCAGCAATTAATAATTGTTGGTGTTCTTCTAAATCTTGTCCGAATTTTTGAACAGCAGCACCTGCAACCATTAAGAATACTTTTTTAAGTTTAGCAACCATAGCTTTTTCTTCAGAAAATAATTGAGAATAGTCAGGTGTGTCAAACGAAGGAATTCCCATTAATTCTTCTTGTACTTTCATTGCAGGACCTAAAAGATCTACGTGACCTCGCATTGCTTTTTTAACAAGCATACCAACAGATAACATTCTGTTAATTTCATTAGTTCCTTCATAAATTCTGGCAATACGAGCATCTCTCCAAGCTGCTTCCATAGGAGTTTCTTCAGAGAATCCCATTCCACCAAAGATTTGTATGCCTTCATCAGCACAATTTTGTACATCTTCAGAAACAGCAACTTTCAATATAGAACATTCAATTGCGAATTCTTCAACACCTTTAAGTTCTGCTTCTTGATGTGTATTTCCAGCAGCTTCACGAATGGCGATTCTATTTTCAATATCTTTTGCTGCTCTATATGTTGCAGATTCACCAGCATAAGCACTTGTAGCCATTTGTGCTAACTTCACTTTAATAGCTCCAAAATCTGCAATAGGTGTTTTAAACTGTTTACGTTCATTAGCGTAGTCTACAGCAATAGATAAAATTCGTCTTTGAGAATCTAAGCAAGCTGCTGCTAATTTAATACGACCAACATTAAGTGCATTCATAGCAATTTTAAAACCTTCACCACGACCAGCAAGCATATTTTCTGCTGGAACAACAGTATCGTTAAAGAATACTTGACGTGTTGAACTTGCACGAATACCTAGTTTGTGCTCTTCTTCACCAAGAGTAATTCCGTTTGGATTTTCCCCATCGTACTCAACAATAAAACCTGTAATGTTTTTATCATCTTCAATACGAGCAAAAACAATCATCAAACTACAGAAGCCTGCATTTGATATCCACATTTTTTGTCCGTTGATTTTGTATGATTTCCCATCTGCAGAAAGTTCAGCAGTAGTTTTTCCAGAATTTGCATCGGAGCCTGCTCCAGGTTCAGTCAAGCAGTATGCTCCGAACCATTCACCAGATGCTAATTTAGGCACATATTTTTGTTTTTGTTCTTCTGTACCATAAAGCGTTATTGGCATGGTACCAATTCCAGTATGCGCACCAAATGCAGTACTAAAAGAACCAGTTCCAGAAGAAATATAATCACATGTCAAGCATGTAGATACAAATCCCATTCCTAATCCGCCATAAGCTTCAGGAACTGCTACACCAAGGAAACCAAGTTCTCCTGCTTTACGCATAACTTCTTCAGTCAAGGCATAGTCTTTAGCTTCAAAACGAGGTTTGTGTGCAATAATTTCACGGTCATTAAATTCTATAACCGCATCTTTCATCATTTTCTGTTCTTCCGAAAAATCTTCAGGAGTAAATACGTCTTCGCATTTTGTTTCTTTCACTAAAAATTGTCCTCCACGTATGATATCTTTTTCAGTTGCTTCCATTGTATTATAATTGTATTAAGTTCTTTTTAATTTAAAAATTCAAATATGCCGCAGGCACCTTGACCAGTACCAACACACATTGTTACTGCACCATATTTACCTTTCATGTCACGTTTACGCATTTCATCAAATAATTGTACAGAGAGTTTTGCTCCAGTACAACCAAGAGGATGACCAAGTGCAATTGCACCACCATTTACATTGATGATATCAGGATTTAAATCTAATTCTCGAATAACAGCAAGAGACTGAGAAGCAAAAGCTTCATTAAGTTCAATTAGACCTAAATCAGATTGTTGTAATCCAGCTTGTTTTAATGCTTTAGGAATAGCTTTAACAGGACCAATTCCCATAATGCGAGGTTCAACACCAGCAGCTGCATAGTTCACCATTCTTGCTACAGGTTCAAGATTTAATTCTTTAACCATATCTTCACTCATAACCATTACAAAGGCAGCACCATCACTCATTTGTGACGAATTACCAGCTGTAACACTTCCTCCAGCTGCAAAAACAGCTCTTAATTTTGCTAAAGCTTCTTTGTTAGTTCCTTTTCTTGGACCTTCGTCCTTAGTTACTGTATAAGATTTAGTTGCTTTTTTTCCGTTGGAGTCTATGTAAGTTTGTTCAACTTCTATTGGAACAATTTGATCTTGAAAACGATTTTCAGCTTGCGCTTTTAAGGCTTTCATGTGAGAATTATAAGCAAATTCATCTTGATCTTCACGAGAGACTTTAAATTGATTGGCAACTGCTTCAGCTGTATTTCCCATTCCCCAATAATAATCTTCATGACCAGCCTTTACGATAGCATCATAATTCAATTCTGGTTTAAAACCTGTCATTGGTACGCTACTCATGCTTTCAGCTCCACCTGCAATGATACAATCTGCCATTCCAGCTTGAATTTTTGCTGTTGCCATTCCAATTGTTTCAACACCAGAAGAACAAAATCGATTCACTGTTACTCCTGGGACATCAATGACTTCTAATCCCATTAGAGAGATAAGTCTAGCCATATTAAGTCCTTGAGAACCTTCTGGCATAGCATTACCAACGATTACATCATCAATACGTTTTGGATCTAGATCAGGTAGCTCTTTCATCATATATTTGATGGTCTCTGCTGCCAATTCATCAGTTCTTTTAAATCTGAACACACCTTTAGGTGCTTTACCAACTGCTGTTCTATATGCTTTTACTATATATGCTTGTTTCATTTTTCTTAGTTTCTTAAAGGTTTTCCAGTTTTTAACATATGCTGAATTCTTTCTAAAGTTTTGCGCTCTGTACAAAGTGATAAGAAGGCTTCACGCTCTAGATCTAATAAATATTGTTCACTTACTAGAGTAGGTTCAGATAAATCACCACCAGCCATAACGTATGCTAATTTGTTGGCAATTTTCTTATCATGTTCACTAATGTAGTGACTCGCTTCCATAGAATCTGTCCCAACTAAGAACATACTTAATGCTTGCTTACCGAGTACTTTTACGTCTTTGCGTTTTACAGGTTCTGTATAACCAGCATCAGCCATAAGTTTAGCATGTGCTTTGGCTGTAGCAATCTGTCTATCTTTATTAACAACTACGATGTCTTTCCCTTTTTGAAGTATTCCTAAATCAAAAGCTTCATAAGCTGAAGTTGCTACTTTAGCCATTCCTATGGTTAAGAAATATTCTTGAAGTACATTTAATTCTACATCACCTTTTTTGAATATATCTTGAGCTCTCAAAGCCATTTCTTTTGAACCTCCACCACCAGGAATCACTCCAACACCAAACTCAACAAGTCCGATGTAAGTTTCTGCTGCAGCTACAACTTTGTCAGCATGCATAGACAATTCGCATCCACCACCAAGTGCCATTCCGTGAGGAGCAGAGATAGTTGGGATAGAAGAGTAGCGCATGCGCATCATGGTATCTTGGAAATATTTAATAGCCATATTAAGCTCATCATATTCTTGTTCTGCTGCCATCATGAAAATCATTCCGATGTTTGCGCCAACAGAGAAGTTTGCAGCTTGGTTACCGACAACTAATCCATCAAAATCTTTTTCGGCTAAATCAATCGCTTTATTTAATCCAGCAAGCACATCGCCACCAATGGTGTTCATTTTAGATTGGAATTCTACATTTAAAATCCCGTCACCTAAATCTTCAACAACGACTCCTGAGTTTTTAAAGACTTCATTTGATTGTCTAATATTGTCTAATATGATGAAGCTATCTTGCCCAGGTATTTTTTCTTGCGATTTCTTCGGGATATCATAAGCATATGTTGCACCATCTTTAACCGAATAGAAAGATGAACTTCCAGAAGCTAACATATCATTTACCCAAGCATTAGGTTCTAAACCTTCAGCTTTCATGATTTCGATTCCTTTTTCAACTCCTATTGCATCCCAAATTTGGAAAGGACCGTGTTCCCAACCAAATCCTGCCTTCATAGCATCATCAATTTTGTATAAATCATCTGTTATTTCAGGAATACGGTTTGATACATAAGCAAATAATGCTGCAAAACTTTTTCTGTAAAATTCACCAGCTTTGTCTTTACCTTTAACTAATACTTTAAAACGGTCTACAACCTTATCAATAGTTTTAGTTAATTCTAATGTTGCAAATTTCGCTCGTTGCTTTCCTCTATATTCTAAAGTGTTAAGATCTAAAGATAAAATCTCTTTTTTGCCTTCAGCAGAAACATGCTTTTTGTAAAAGCCTTGTCCAGTTTTACTACCTAGCCATTTATTTTCCATCATGGTATTGATGAAATCTGGTAATTGAAATAAGGCATGACGTTCATCATTTGGACAATTATCTTTAATTCCGTTTGCAACATGCACCAAAGTATCTAAACCAACAACATCTACAGTTCTGAAAGTTGCAGATTTTGGACGACCAATTACTGGTCCAGATAATTTATCAACTTCTTCAATAGTCAAGTCTAAATCTTTTACAGCATGAAATAAACTCATGATGCTAAAAATTCCAATTCTGTTACCTATAAATGCAGGTGTGTCTTTAGCGACTACAGAAGTTTTTCCTAGGAATTGTTCACCATATCCGTTTAAAAAGTCAAGAACAGAACTATCTGTTTTTGGACCTGGAATAATTTCAAATAATTTTAAATAACGTGCAGGGTTGAAAAAGTGTGTTCCACAGAAATGTTTTTGGAAATCTTCACTTCGACCTTCACTCATGAATTTAATTGGAATACCAGAAGTATTAGAGGTGATTAAAGTACCTGGAGTTCTGTGTTGCTCTAATTTCTCAAACACTTGTTGTTTAATGTCAAGTCGTTCCACAACAACTTCCATAATCCAATCTACATCTTTTACTTTTGCAATATCATCTTCTAGGTTACCAGTTGTAATTCGGTTTTTAAAAGATGAATGATAGAGTGGAGCAGGTTTAGATTTTATTGATGCAGATAAAGCATCATTAACCAATCTGTTTCTTACTACTTTGTCATCTAAAGTTAAACCTTTAGCTTTTTCTTTATCATTAAGTTCTCTAGGAACAATGTCAAGTAATAAGACATCAACTCCAATATTAGCAAAATGACAAGCGATACCGCTTCCCATAATTCCTGAACCAATAATGGCTATTTTTTTAATTCTTCGTTTGCTCATTTTATTTTAATGTGTGTTCTTTTTGGTTGTAAATCTGCTTATTTGAAATCATATTATTAATGATTTCTGCTACTTTATAGAAATTGATGAGTTCATCTTCAGAAACATTATCTTTAATTGCCTCATTGAAGGTGATTACCTTTTCTTTTGAATAATCTCTTTTTTCTCTTCCAAACTCGGTTAGATGTATTAATACACCTCGTCCATCTTCAGGATTTGGTTTACGAATAATTAAACCTTTTTCTTCCATAGTTTTTAAAGTACGAGACAAACTTGTAGCTTCCATTCCCATTTTTGGGCCTAAAGAGGTAGATGGTGTTCCTTTTTCAGGATCAATACTAAGTAAAGCAAACCCTGTAGCCATTGTTGTACCGAATTGAGAAGCCTCTTCATTGTACATTTTATTAACAGCTAACCATGTGGTTCTTAGCACATAATCTATAGTTTTGTCTTTCATTTAGAAAAATTTGAAGACCAAATATAACAAAAAATACTATGCATGCATAGTATTTGTGAAAAAATTATGCATGCATAGTAAATTGAGTTAGTTGAAAATGTAGATATAAAAAACGCTTCAATTTATATGAAGCGTTTTTTATGGATTTAGATGTTTTTAATTGTTAGGGTTTAATTTTCCATTGAGAACTCCAATAACTGCACCAACTATAATAGCTAGTATTATTGACACTAAAAGGTCTACAGCGAACATCTTATATGTTACTCCTTTTACTAAAGCCATATTAAAAAGGCTTGCATTTAAACCCATGAAAAAACCTATCACAGCACCAGCTTTTGCGCCTGTGGATGCTGTAGATATTTGTGCCCATCTGTTAAAGATATAGGATACGAAAAAACCAAACGTTAGACATCCAGCTAAAATACAAACCATTGTTTTTGTGGATTCATTTGGTTGAGGAAAAAAATCTGCTAATAAAATACCGTAAAAAAGCCAACCTAAAAGCCAATCGACAATACCACCAATTAGACCTGAAATTAAAAAAGTCTTTGTGTTCATTTTATAAAATGTGTTAGTTAGTATATAAATATACTTTTTTTAACACAAAAAATAAAAAATTCTCAATTATAGTTCGTAATAACTAAAAATATGATAATCTATGAAGTTCTGTAAATCTTATCATAAAGACTCTGATAAATGTTTTTAATCACGCTTCTCTTCATTTTCATTGTAGGCGTAAGATGACCTGCATCAATTGTCCAAGCTTCAGGAGTAAGTTCAAATCTTTTAATTTGTTCCCATTTACCAAATCGTTGATTGTATTTATCAACTTCTTTTTGAATCCTGTTCATAATAATTTCCGAAGATGCAATATCTGCTTCAGATGAACCAACATTATGTCCTTTATGCTCAATCCAATCTCTAATAAATTCGAAGTTAGGTTGAATTATTGCTGCTGGCATTTTTTCACCTTCACCAACAACCATGATTTGCTCAATAAATAAAGACTGTTTTAATTCGTTTTCTAAAAGGGTTGGAATAATATATTTACCTCCAGAGGTTTTAAACATTTCTTTTTTACGTCCTGTGATTTTTAGGAATCCTTCTATATCAATTTCACCTTTGTCGCCTGTATGAAAGTAATCACCAGTCATGACACTTGCTGTTTTTTCAGGATCTTTATAATAACCCATCATAACATTCGGACCTTTGATTAAAATTTCACCATCTTCAGCAATTTTAACTTCTACATTACGAATAGGTTTCCCAACACTTCCAACTTTAAAATGTTTATCTCTATACATTCCAACAGAAACGACAGGAGATGTTTCTGTAAGACCATAGCCTTCCATGATTTGCATACCACCAGCAGAAAATACTCTAGATAGTCTTTGTTGTAATGCGGCACTTCCAGATACCATAGTAGATAGTTCACCTCCAAGAGCTTCTCTCCATTTGCTAAAGATTAATTTGTTAGCGATTTTTAATTTAAATTCGTACCAAGCTCCATTAGCTCCATAAGGTTCCCATTGTTCTCCTAGCTCAACAGCCCAATAAAATAATTTTTGTTTAATACCTGATAAATCATCTGCTTTGAGCATAATTTTATCAAATACTTTTTCAAGTAATCGCGGAACAACACTCATTAAATGTGGTTTAACTTCTTTGGCATTATCACCAATCTTGTCAAGCGCTTCAGCAAAATAGATACTTGCGCCAGCATATTGGTATATATATATAAGCACACGTTCAAAAATATGGCAAATAGGTAAGAAACTGAGCACTCTGGTTTCACCGTCAATTAATGGTAATCTTGGTACACTATCTATAGCGTTACTTGTGATGTTATGATGTGATAACATGACACCTTTTGGTGTTCCAGTAGTTCCAGATGTGTAAATTATTGTTGCTAAATCTTCTGGTTTTACATTTGCTTTACGTGCTTCAACTTCTTTTTGATTGCTTTGGTCTTCACCAATATTAAATAGTTCAGAATAATGTTTACAGCCTTCAATTTGATTAAATGAGAAAACCTCTTTTATGTTAGTGTTTGCTTTAATTTTTGTTACTTTTTCTAGGACTTCTTCATCAGATACAAAGCAATATATTGATTCACTATGGTTAAGTACATATTCATAGTCTTCTGCACAAATTGTTGGATAGATAGGGATATTTTGTGCTCCAATTTGAAGGATACCAATATCCATGATATTCCATTCAGTTCTGTTAGTGGTTGAAATGATAGCAATTTTATCATTTTTTTTAACACCTAATTTCAAAAGAGCTCTGCTAACAGCATTTGCTTTATCAAGATATTCTTGCGTAGATGTTGGAATCCATTTTCCATCATATTTTGTCACTAAAGCAGATGCGTTAGGTTTATTTTCTAGTTGGTAGTAAGGAAAATCAAATAGTCGTGTAACTTCTGTCATTAGAAAATTTTGTTAGGATATGCAAAATAGTCAATAAATGAAGATATCACAAATACAATAACGTATCGCTAACATTTAATAGTAAACAAAAAAAGGAGCTATAATGACAATAGCTCCTTTATATAAATTTATCTCTCTAAAATTAATACTAACTAAAAAACTTAAATATAACCCTATAATTAAATTGATCTTAATAATAGCAGATAAATAGCTTATAAAAATAAGAACAATAGCTGATGTTTTGTTGTAAAAAAGCGCAATTATTGTTTTTTTAGATATTCATTTAGTAGAGGGTTGTTGGTATTAAAATAATCTTTAGGAGATTGTTGCATAAATAATTTAAAATCTTTGGTAAAATGCGACCGATCATAATAATCATACATATGAATCAAGTCATTCAAGTCGATTTCTCCACTTTCATATTTTCGCATTAGCTTTAAAAACCTATAAAGATGTGTGTATTTTCCAGGCGTAAGACCTACAATTTTTTTAAAATGGTTTTCTAATGTTTTTTGAGAAATTTTGATTTGATCTAAAATTTCCTGAATGTTTAGAAGTCCTTCTTTATCTTTAATAATTGCGACTGCTATATCTATTTCTTTTGTGCTTTTATTAATTGTTAAATCTATATTTTGGAATAGCTCATTTAATTCCTTTATAATTGTTTCTGAAGGTTTACTAATTCCCAATATTGGACTTATAAGTTTAAATAAGTAATCGTTGTATTGGGATAAATGAAGGTGTTTATTATAGAGTTCAGAAATATCAGTATTTAAAATTTTATAAAGCGCAGTCGGATGGAAACTAATTCCGAAAGAATGAGATGCTTTTGATATATGATATTGATAGGACCTGAAGAACTGACCACTAATAATAATGCCATTTAAAGGCATTTCTTCTTTATTAAGAATTGCTTTTTGCTTACCATAAAAAACAGAGGTAATATGTGTATTGCCAATAGGAAGTACAGTAGATTCGAAAGGAACACTTTTTTTGCTAAATTTTAATTCGTAGTATTCCTCAATAATATTTGAAACTGGACTATGGTCAAAATAGTTGAGGGTCATTTAATGGATTATTTGTAGGTAAAATAATACATTAATTTTAATTATTAGATTTTTAGAGGATAATATTAATTATTCTCGATCCATTTACGAGCATTTACAAAGGCTTCCAGCCATGGCGATACTTCATCTTTTCTTCCATTAGGATAATTTGCCCAATTCCACTGAAATGTCGAGCGTTCAATATGTGGCATAGTCACCAAATGTCTTCCTGTTGCGTCACACATCATTGCTGTATTAAAATCTGATCCATTTGGGTTTGAAGGATATGAGTTGTATCCATATTTTGCAACAATATCATATTTATTTTCTTCATAAGGCAAACTGAATTTGCCTTCACCATGAGAAATCCAAACTCCTAGTGTAGTTCCTGCCAGGCTTGAAAGCATCACAGAATTGTTCTCTTGAATTTTTACAGATGTAAAACTACTTTCGTGTTTTTGTGAGTCGTTATGAATCATTTTTCCATGAGTGTCGTGATTTGGATTTATGAGGTCTAGTTCCATCCATAATTGACAACCATTACATATTCCAATAGATAAAGTGTCCTTTCTTTCAAAGAAACTTTTAATGGCTTTATTTGCATTTTCATTGTACTTTATAGCGCCTGCCCAACCTTTAGCAGAACCTAGAACATCAGAATTTGAAAAACCACCAACTGCTCCTAAAAACTGGATATCTTCTAATGTTTCACGACCAGAAATTAAATCAGTCATGTGAACATCTTTCACATCAAAACCAGCTAAATACATAGCATTTGCCATTTCACGTTCTGAATTAGATCCTTTTTCACGTAGAATTGCGGCTTTAGGGCGAGATTTCTGGTCTGAGCTGGAAAAGTCAGGTAGTTTTCCAGTAAAGTGCGAAGGGAATTTATAAGTCAGTGGCTGATTTTTATAATTTTCATAACGCACTTTTGCTAAACCATTTGCTGTTTGTTTTTGGTCGAGTAGGAAAGAGGTTTTGTACCACATATCTCTTAATCTAGATATGGTCATGGTAAAAACTTCATTGTGGTTAATTACGCTTAAAACATCAGAAGTTGTCACTTTTCCAATATTATAAAACTCAATATTTGCATCAGAAAGAGCAGCTTCAATTGTATTGTCTATTGACTGAAAGATCAGCCCAGAATTTTCAGCAAATAATATTTTAAAAGAATTTTTCTCTTCTAAAGCAGACAGGTCTAACTCTGCACCAAGATTATTTTCAGCAAAACAAAGCTCCAATAAAGTGGTAATCAAACCACCCGACGCTACATCATGACCAGCAACGATTTTATTGTCTTTTATGAGGTTTTGAATGGTATTAAAAACAGTTTTTACATAAGATGCGTTTTGCACATTTGGAACATCACTTCCTATCGTGTTTAATATTTGAGCAAACGAACTCCCACCTAATTTAAAGTTATCTTGGGAGAGGTTAATGTAATAGATGTCGCCAGCGTTTTTTTGAAATACAGGCTCAACTACCTTTGTAATATCATTACAATTTGCAGCAGCAGAAATTATAACTGTTCCAGGAGAAATGACGTCACCATCAGGATACTTCTGTTTCATTGATAAAGAATCCTTGCCTGTCGGAACATTAATACCTAAATCTATGGCGAATTCAGAAATTGCTTTAACAGCTTCATATAAACGTGCATCTTCACCTTCGTTTTTACAAGGCCACATCCAATTAGCTGAAAGCGAAACGGACTCCAAATTGTCTTTTAATGGTGCCCAAATAATATTTGTTAAGGCTTCAGTGATACTATTTCTACTTCCAGCTTCAGGGTTTACTAATCCTGAAATTGGAGAATGACCAATAGATGTTGCAATCCCTTCTTTGCCTTTGTAATCTAAAGCCATCACACCAACATTGTTTAGAGGTATTTGTAAAGTGCCAACACATTGCTGCTTAGCCACTTTTCCACCTACACAGCGATCTACTTTATTGGTTAACCAGTCTTTACAAGCTACAGCTTCGAGCTGAAGTAATTGATCTAAATACTCATAAAAGTTATCTGAATCATACGTGATTTGTCCATAATTTCTATCAACCGTTTTATCAGTCATTATAGTTTTTGGGGAACTCCCAAACATATCTTCCAATGCTAAATCCATAGGCTTATTTCCATTGGTTTTAGATTCAAAAGTAAATCGATTATTGCCTGTTACTTCTCCAACATCATAGATCGGAGAGCGCTCTCTATCAGCAATCTTATGTAAGGTTTCAAGATGTTTTTCTGCAATTACCAATCCCATACGTTCTTGGGATTCGTTGCCAATAATTTCTTTATCAGAAAGTGTTGGATCACCAATAGGTAATTTATCTAAATCGATATATCCTCCGGTGTCTTCTACAAGCTCACTAAGACAATTTAGATGTCCTCCAGCTCCATGATCATGTATAGAAACAATGTGATTTTCATCACTTTCGACCATACCACGAACTGCATTTGCGGCACGTTTTTGCATTTCAGGATTAGAACGTTGAACAGCGTTTAATTCAATGCCAGATGAAAATTGTCCTGTGTCTGCAGATGAAACGGCAGCACCTCCCATTCCTATGCGATAGTTTTCACCACCTAGAATAACAACTTTATCTCCAGTTTTTGGAATGTCTTTTAATGCCTGTTCTGCTTTTCCATAACCAATTCCACCAGCTTGCATGATAACTTTGTCATACCCCAATCTTCTGTCGTTTTCTTTGTGTTCGAATGTAAGTACAGAACCACAAATTAGAGGTTGTCCAAATTTGTTTCCAAAATCTGAAGCACCGTTTGATGCTTTAATTAATATGTCAATTGGTGTTTGATATAACCAATCTCTTGCTTCGAATTTTTGTTCCCAAGGACGATTTTGTTCTAACCGAGAATAAGATGTCATATATACAGCAGTACCTGCTAGGGGAAGTGAGCCTTTTCCTCCTGCAAGACGATCGCGAATTTCTCCACCAGAACCTGTAGCAGCACCATTAAAAGGTTCAACTGTTGTAGGGAAATTATGAGTTTCAGCTTTAAGAGAAATAACAGATTCGAAATCTTTGGTTGTGTAATAATCAGGAATATCTGCGCGTTTAGGTGCAAATTGTTCTACTTTAGGACCTTTTATAAAGGCAACATTGTCTTTATAGGCTGAAACAATATTATTTGGGTTTTGTTTAGATGTTTCTTTAATCATTTTGAAAAGCGATATTGGCTTTTCTTCACCATCTATAACAAATGTTCCATTGAAAATTTTATGACGACAATGTTCTGAATTGACCTGAGAAAACCCGAATACTTCTGAATCGGTTAAAGGTCTATTAATTTTTTTTGAAATACTTTCTAGATATTCTATTTCTTCGGAACTAAGCGCTAAACCTTCTTGTTGATTATAAGCTGAAATATCTTCAATATTTTGAATCGCTTCGGGTTTTATATGTATTGTAAATATAGCTTGATCTAATCCTTTAAATTTTTCGAGAATCATTGTATCATAGTCGTTGTAAGATTCTGATACAGTTTTGAATTCTTCAATTCTAAGAATATCTTCTATTCCCATGTTTTGAGTAATCTCAACAGCATTTGTACTCCATGGAGTTATCATGGCTGTTCTTGGTCCAACAAAAAAAGCATCTAGAGATGCTTGTTCTATTTTTGGCTGGTTGCCAAAAAGCCATACCAGTTTTGAGATGGTTTCAGTTGATAATTCTTTTGTTGCTTGAACAGCAAATACCTTGCTATTTTGGTTTCCGAAGAAATGAATCATTATGTCTTGATTTGTGTTGAAAAATTAAAGCACAAATTTACTTTTTTTCAACGTATTTAAAGCATATTATATGTTTGAATATTCTGAGTTATTCACGTTGTTATTAACCAAAAAGACCAACATAAAATTATACGTTGGTCTTTAATTATTATCGTGTGATGATTTTTAGTTTTTAATAAGTTTTTTACTTACGGATATATTGTCTTGTGTTATTCGCAATATGTAAATACCATTAGATAAATTTGATGTTTGTATTGTTGAAGAAGTGTAAATTGTTCTTGCAATAACACGTTTTCCTAAAACATTATAGACTTCAATTTGTGTTTCTTTAGCTGAATTAAGTTCTATATTAAGAACATTCTTAACTGGATTTGGATAAATTTTAAATGCTTCTAAACTAAAATCATTAAGACTAAGTGATTGGTCATGAATACCTAAATCATCACAATTATTTGATGGAAAAGAATCCCATTCATTAATATCAAAAATCGTAGTTGGTCTATCAACAGTGGGTATTCTAACTAACGTGGTGTTTTCTGCAAAAGTTGCATTACTCTGGAATACACCTATAATATCAATAAGAATATCATTTTTAAATAAGCCAATTGCATCATTACCATTGAACGACGTCATGTCATTATTTAAATAATCAGATTCATCAGTACAAATTGTAGATCCACCGTTCGCAATTACATAAACATCTTCATTAGTTATGTTTGCACCACTAGGAAATGGTAAAGCTGGTCCCCAAGAACTGCCACCATTTGCATTAAGTTTAATTGTGTATTGAGCTAAACTTACTGAGGTTCCAGTAAAGTTTGCGATTTCTAATGCTTTGTTATTGCCACTACCTTCAATGTATTCTGAAAAGAAAATATCAATGTCACCACCAGAACTTCCGTTGTCAGTTGTCGTTTCGCAATCTTGATTACTAAAACCAGACTCATTTCCTGAATTATCTTTTGCTTTAACTGTGAAACAGTAATTTGTATTTGGTGATAATCCTGTAGCTGTAAAGGATGTATCTGTTGAATTAAATGTATTTGTTCCATCAACATAAATATCATACGAAGCAACAGCAATATTATCGGTTGAAGCTGTCCAATTTAAATCGATACTGTTATCTGTTGGATTAGATGCCACCAAGTTTGTTGGGTCAGAAGGAGCTTCAGTATCTGGTGTTGTATCCCAAATTAAAGCTACAAATCCTGGATTGTCTACAAATGGATTTCTATTATTTTGATGATTATAATAGATATTGTTATTTCTGTCAATTTCTTTTTGTGACACAGGATCCATTTGATGCCACGTAATAAGAATATTTAAGAAAGGATCTGCAATAGCTTTGTCAGAACTTCCATCAAACATATCATACGATGACCATGCAGAAATCTGATCTTCGTAACGTGTTACAAAGTAAAAATAAATACGAGCAATATCACCTTTAAATTCATCAATGGGTTCAAATACAGTATTTGAATAACCAGCTGAATAACCACTATTTAGATTGTCTCCAGCTTTTGAACCGTTTTGAGTAGGATTTGAAATACCAGATTGAGATAACAATTGATTGTCATCAACTCTACCAAATGGAAAGTTTCCTCTAAATCCATTCACACGACCATCCGTTGGAATTAAATGATGTGCGTCACTATACATTGGTGTTTGAGAACCAAATACAGACTGAGGAATTACATGTTCTTTATTATAACAATCACCTTCACTACTAAAATTACCACATTCATCAGAAACAGGAGAAAAGTTATAAGGATCAGAACCATTAGGGTTTTCTGAATACATATCTAAAATGGTATTGTTACCATTTGTCTCGTAATAAAAGTCTCTCTCGTAGTTGGCATTAAAACCGTGAAGTGAATTATAGGTTTGTGGATTGTGCTCTTCTTCAACAGAATTGTTGATTTCAGGATCGTCGACGTTATTAATAATTCGTTTCAGTTGTGTTTTTAGAGTATAACCACTACCAGTGGCATGGTCATAGTAACCTGCAGGAATTTGTGCCGAAGCAGTTACTGTAATGAGTGTAATTAATAAAGTGTAAAAATGCTTCATTCTATTATTATTTTTTCTTTTCTAGCAATGCCATATAAAATCCGTCAAATCCAGATTTGTGAGCAAAAATATTTTTGTCTTTTACAAAGGTAAACTCTTTTCCTTCTTCAGATGTTAAAAAACTGTCAACTTGTTGTTTGTTTTCAGATGGTAAGATAGAGCATGTCGCATAGACCATTTTACCTCCTGGTTTTACCATTTTCGAGTATTGTTGTAATACTTGAGTTTGAGTATCTTTAATATTTTCAATAAACTCAGGCTGAAGTTTCCATTTAGAATCAGGGTTTCGTCTTAAAACACCTATTCCAGAGCAAGGTGCATCAATTAACAATCGATCTGCTTTGCCATGTAATTTTTTGATAGGCTTTGTAGATTCAATAACTTTTAATTCTACATTATGCACACCATTTCTTCGCGCTCTTACTTTGAGTTTTTTTAATTTACTTTCGTAAATATCCATAGCGATAATTTGACCTTTATTCTCCATGAGTGACGCCAGATGAAGTGTTTTTCCACCTGCACCTGCACAAACATCGACCACTTTCATTCCAGGTTTAACATCTAAAAAATCGGCCACCAATTGAGATGATGCATCTTGAACTTCAAACCAGCCATTTTTGAAAGCTTCAGTTTTGAATACATTAGCACGCTCTTTCAACTTTAATGCTGAAGGATGGTTAGGTAAAAATTCAGTTTCTATCTCTTCAGATTGTAATTTGGTTTGAAGATCTTTCTTGGTCGTTTTTAAAGTATTAACTCTCAAAATCACATCAGCTTGTTGATTTTGCATTGCGATTTCTTTTGTCCAAAGGCTTTCACCTAATTCTTTAACGCCTAAATCATCCATCCAATCTGGTACAGATTCTCTGAATTTTCTAATTTTAGATAATTCATCAAAACGGCCTTTTATTTTTCGTGTAGGAGTAGATTCGAAATATTTCCAATCAGGTAATTTAATGCCTCTAAGCGTTGCCCAAACTGCAAAAATACGCCAAATATTATCTCTATCATATGGAGCTTTAACTTCTGCAATTTCAGCATATAAACGTTTCCAACGTACGATATCGTAAGTGGTTTCAGCAACAAAAGCACGATCACGACTTCCCCAACGTTTATCTCGTTTAAGAAGGTGTTGAATTACTTTATCTGCATAATGTCCTTCATTAAAGATTAGTGTTAAACCATCAATGACTGCAAAGCATAAATTTCTGTGTAAACGCATTATAAAAAATTAAGCATGCAAAGGTACATTAAAAGTTGAGATATTGAAGTGTTTGTATGAAAGTGTTATGATTTAAGAAAAACTAGTAAAGCTTTATATTTCCATATATTAATACAATTTAGTTTCAAATTATATTGCCATTAAAATGTTAGCCCAGTTTTTTAATTAAATTAGTAAGACTTTAAATAGGTATTGTTAACTTGGTCATGTTTTTATAACTTGTGAAAGAACTATAATAATTTAAAATAGTTAAAATGAAAATATACAAAGTAACTATAAATCACCTAAAAGAATTCGGTTTTAAATTGCTCTTATTAATGCTAACATTATCGGCATGTAATAGTAGTGATGATAATGACTCAACTGATGATACTGATATTATGAGTGATGATTTAATTCAAGAGTCGTTTTTTAATTCTTCTACATTACTAACTTTTGAAACAGTTGACTGTACTTTAGAAGATGGTTCAATAGGAGAGTGTTATCGTTTAGTGTTTTCAAGTAATCCGATTATTAATGGTCCATTTTGTCCTGAAACTATAAATGATATTGCTGGAGTTGGGTTTTATGATGGAGCCACAAATCCAGGTTTTCAAGTTATTGATGCTGGTTTGTTTAGTGCTATGGAAACAGATGGCTATAATATTACAGACAATAATGGAAATATATTTATTAATGACTTGTCTGGTCCGCCAAATCCAGGAGGGTTTTCATATTGTTTAGAACCAGTTTCAAATGATAAC
This sequence comes from Psychroserpens sp., assembly GCF_045105015.1. Taxonomy (GTDB): domain Bacteria; phylum Bacteroidota; class Bacteroidia; order Flavobacteriales; family Flavobacteriaceae; genus Psychroserpens. The sequence goes on along the minus strand of NZ_JBGCCX010000067.1, from coordinate 7,688 downwards.
TTAGAATTTACTTATTTAATACCTAAGGTTCCAGTTTTGGCTTCAAATAGTTCTTTAATTGCTATAGAAGAATTTATTGGTGTTTCAATTAATGGTATTTCAATTCACGGAGATCCACCATCTGTGGTTGATGGTCCTGAGATTGGAGTTGGTAATATTCCAGCAATAGATCCTTGTGGAGGTCATTATAATCCTGAAGGATTTTATCATTTGCATTTTATATCAGAAGCCATGAATGAAGTTTTAGTGTCTAATGGAATTACAGAAGTTTCATGTACATTAGTTAATCAAGTTTCTGGTAGCAAACTAATTGGTATTGCAAAAGATGGATTTCCTATTTACACTTATGAAACTGAACCTTCAGGTTTAGATGAATGCGGAGGAATTATAGCTGTTACTGCAGAATATCCTGATGGAGTTTATCATTATGTGGCGAGTAATACTGAAGCTCCTAATGTTCCGAAATGTTTAAAAGGTGTTGCGGCAGTAAATGGATTTATGTTTCAATAGAAGAATTTAAATGAAATTTTCTTATGTTGTTAGTTTTAATGTCATTTTTTTCTTCATGGCATAAAACTTAGCTTAATATTAAATAAAATCTGTATCGCAAGTTTTTATTCTGAAAAGCATCTAAATTATACATCGTAAAATTTAACTAGTTTTTGACAGAAATCGAATTTATAGAAGCGTTAAAAAACAAGAGTAGAGAAGCTTATGCAAAACTACTTGACGATTTTCAACATAAAGTATATGGAACTTGCTTGTCTTTTGTGCCGAATAAAGAAGATGCTGAAGATATTGCTCAAGATGTTTTTGTTGAAGTATTTAATTCAATCTCTAAATTTAAAGGACAATCGAAACTATCTACATGGATTTATAAAATCACTACTAATAAATGTCTAGAATTTATTAGAAAACGAAATACAAAAAAGCGTTTAGCTTTTTTGCAATCTTTATCTGGAGATCATTTTGAAATTGATAGAACTAATTATTTCACAGAAATGAATCACCCTGGAATTATATTAGAAAACAAAGAAAAAAGCGAAACTTTGTTTTTAGCAATTAATAGTTTGCCAGAGGTACAGCGAATAGCATTTACACTACATAAAATTGATGGTAAGTCATATCAAGAAGTTAGTGAAATAACTGAAAAGAGTATATCAGCTGTTGAATCATTAATGTTTAGAGCTAAGAAAAATTTACAGAACACATTAGAACATTTTTATAAAAATAATAGATAGCGCAAGTTTTTTTTAATAATAACATCTAAAGAGACAACAATGAAATCAAATATGAACATATCGAAAGAAATAAATGCTACTTTAGAAAGTGGTTCTAGAATTCAAGACGTACATGTTTCTCCTTTTTTTAAGGATAAAACTTTACAGCTTATGTTTTCTGAAAAGGAAGAGAAGCAAAGTATTTGGTCTTGGTTTACACCACAATTACAATTAGCTACTCTAATGGTGTTTATAGTTTTGAATGCTTTTGCATTTATGAAATTAGATACTAATTCAGCGACTAATGATATCGATGAATTTGCTCAAAATTACAGCTTGGCAGTAAATGAATACGAAACTTTATTTAATTAAATGATGAAAGTGATGAAGAAAAATCTAGCCTTATATATTCTTTTGATATTTTTAATTGTAGTCAATGGTTTTTTCTTAATGAATTATTTAGGAAAACCAGTTCATAAAAAAACAAAAGGAAAACAAGAAAATTTTATTGTAAGAGAGTTAAAATTTGATGATACTCAAAAGCAAAAATTTGAAGCATTAGAAATTGAGCATCATAGAAGAATGCGACAGATTTTAGATGGAGAAAAAGAAGTGAAAGATGAATTGTTTAGTAGATTTTCTGACGACACAATTAATGAATCAGTTGTTGATTCATTAACAAATCAACTTGGAAAAATAACAAAGAATAAAGAATTGGAATTGTTTCACCATTTCAATGCGATACATGGTTTATGCAATGATAATCAAAGAGAACAGTTTAGTAGGTTGTTAAAAGGCGCACTTCACAGAAATAGTAATGGCGCACCACCACCTGACAGAAGAAGAGAAGGAAATAGACCGCCTCCTCCAAGGGGTAATGATGGTCATGAACCACCTCCTAGACATAATTAAATATTTTTGCCAATAAAAGTCTTTCATGTAAATTCAATATCTTTTTTGTGCTTTATTTAACAATTTTAAGCACAAGTTATCTTGAGATTAGACATCTAAATGAGTATAACAGTAACAATTTAAATTATGAAAAGTAACCCGTTAAAGACTTTAGTCATTTTAACTGTAATAACAGTATTCATGTCAAATAGTCTATTTGGACAACCAAGAAATAATAGTGATAGGAAAAAGCCACCAACATTCGCTCAACTTCTAAAGGATATGGATTCTAATGAAGATGGTAAACTTTCTAAAAAAGAAATTAAAGGTCCATTGAAAGAAGTATTTGCAGAGGTAGATACTAATGAAGATGGTTTCATTACAGAAGAAGAATTTAAAAAAGCACCTAAGCCAAAAAGAAGAGATCGTAATTAATAACCCTTAGAGAAATAGAAATTTGAGTTAGTCCTAAAATTTAATGATTTTAATTGGTTGTTTGAGAAGCGCTTAAAATAGAGAAGTTAAGCGCTTTTTTTATTCCCAACGCAAGTTTTTAATTTAAAAGACATCTAAAATTATTCAACACTAATAAATCAACTTATAATCAATGAAAAATTCTTTAAAAATACTAGCGTTAGTTATATCAATGGCTACTGCTTTTTATGCATGTTCTGGTGACGATGACTCTGGAAATGATGATGGCGGAACTGCTAATCAGGTACCTACAGCTTTTACTGTTACTGTAAGTAATATTGTAGATACTGGAGCATCTTTAAATTGGACAGCCTCTACAGATCCAGAAGATGATGCAATAGCTTATGCTATAAGTTTACAAGGAAATTCTATCGTTTCCGGTCTAACAAATTTATCATTTGATTTAACGGGTTTAAACTCAGCAACATCATACACAGGGGTTATCACTGCTTCTGATGAAAATGGAGGAACTACGACTTCTGGATTTAGTTTTACAACTACAGGGACTATTGCATTACACTTAGCTTTTGCAGAATTTGATTCTAATAATACTGACATTATGTTAAGTGGCTCAAATGTAGTAATCGAAAGTAACGGACTGCCTAATCATACGTCTCCTTACTGGTCAAATACTACAGAAAGATGCGCTCAGCCTCCTATGGGACCAGAATTATGTACTAATGAGAATACAACAGTTAATCATCCTTTATTTGTTGAACCAACATTGACTTCATATCAAATGATGGCTCCAGGTAATATCGATGATTTTAATGGAAGCTATTCTTTGACCATTTCAGCAAACCCACAATTGGCTTCAAATTCTACATCAACAGGATTAGGTCCAATTGGTATTGCAGTCTCTGGGTCTATGATTTATAATGATGAAGAAGGACCAAATATTCCTTTAGATGGAGCTGTAGGATCTTTAGATTATACCGCTGCACATACTGGGCCTCAAAGTTATCACTATCATTTAGAAACTAAAGCATGGTCTGATGATGATGATGCGTTAATTGGAGTTATTGCTGACGGTTTTTTTCTTTACGGTCGAAAATGTAATTCAACTAATAATTACCCAACAGATTTAGATGCTTCAGGTGGTCATACTAGTACTACACAGCATAGTGAAGGTAATTCGCAATATCATTACCACATACAAAATGAATTATACTTAAATCAGTTTTATATTTTATTTCCAGGCGATTATCAAGGCACACCAAGTAATATTCAATAAGATAACATTCCTTATGTGTTTGTTGTTTATGGTTTCCTGTAAAATGGAAAGACAAATTGATATGGCTTATAATGACGTAAATATAAGTGTCAATAAAACTATTTCAGTCCATAAAAGTGAGTTAGAATTAAAACCTAGTTTAGGGTTAATGTATCATACTAATAAACCTTTTAATGGAACGTCTATTAGATTTTATGAAGAAACTATAAAAGTTGAATCTATTCAATATAGCGAAGGGAAACGACATGGTCATTATAAAAAATGGTTTCCAGACGGTAGCTTGAGTTTTGAAGCGAATTATGTTGATGGACTTCAAGAAGGTAAAGCCAAAACTTGGTGGAAAAATGGAAATTTGCGCTCTGAATCTAATTACAAAAATGGAATTGTTAATGGTATTCAGAGACAATGGTATAAGTCGGGTGTCAAATTTAAAGAAATGACAATCGTTAACGGACAAGAACAAGGTATGCAAAAAGCTTGGCGTCAAAACGGTAAGATTTACAATAATTATGAAGCAAAAAACGGAAGAATCTTCGGATTAAAACGTGCGAACTTATGCTATCAATTAGAAGATGAAAATGTTCAATATTAAATACATAGTAGGTTTTTTTTTAATGCTAAGTTTTTTTAATTGCAAAGAATCTTCGACTATAGAAAAAACAAGTAGAGTAGCTGCTTTGCCATTTTATAAGGAAGCAACATTTACGCCTCATTGGTTAGAAGCTGATGGGGAGGAAGCTGACATTATTCATAGCATACCAAATTTTAGTCTAGTTAATCAGTTAGGACAAGAAATTACTGAAAAAACATTTGAAGATAAAATTTATATAGCCGATTTTTTCTTTACGACATGTCCTGGTATTTGTCCAAAGATGACAGCTAATATGATGGTGTTACAAGACGAATTTATTAATGATAATGATATCTTATTATTGTCACATTCTGTAACTCCTGAAACCGATTCTGTTTCAACTTTAAAACGTTATGCAGAAACTAAAGGTGTAAATAACGAAAAATGGCATTTAGTTACTGGAGACCGAAAACAAATATATGACTTGGGTAGACAAGCCTATTTCGCTGAAGAAGATTTAGGAGTTGATAAAACTGAAGACGATTTTCTTCATACCGAAAACTTTATTCTAATCGATAAAAACCGTCACATTAGAGGAATTTATAATGGTTTAAACAAAACAGCTGTTCAACAACTTATAGCTGATGTAAAAACACTACAAAACGAAAATTTTAACTAATAATCAAATGAAAAAAACAATTACATTTTTATTATCGCTATGTTTTATAAATAGTTTAATTGCGCAAGATTTATACGACATTAATACTGTTCAAACTATTGAAATTGTCTTTACTCAGACTAATTGGGATGCATTATTAGACGCAGAGAAAGCTGGTGATAACAATTATACTGAAGCAGCTTCTGTAACAATAAATGGTACTGTATTTAACCAAGTAGGTGTGAAGTATAAAGGGAATAGTTCTTATAACCCAAATCAAACTAAAAATCCATTTCACATAGAATTAGATACTTATGTTGATCAAAATTATCAAGGCACTACAGATTTAAAATTATCTAATGTCATTTTTGATCCTTCATTTGTTAGAGAAACAGTGTCTTATGATATCGCAAGAAACTATATGCATGCACCTCAATCTAATTACGCTAATGTATATGTTAATGGTAATTTAATAGGATTGTATACAAATGTAGAATCTATTTCAAAAAAGTTTGTCAATAATCATTTTGGATCAAACGATAACGCTTTTTTTAGTTGTAGCCCTCCAGCAGGAGCGGGACCACAGTCAAATGATTTTCCAAACTTAGCATATTTAGGAAGTATTAGTTCTTTTTATGAAGATGCTTATGAGATTAAATCTGATGATGAAACAGATCCAACAGTTGCAGCTGCACATTGGGATGAATTAATTGAATTAACAAACATTCTTAACAATGATATTGCGAATATTGAAACTGTATTAGATGTTGATCGCGCTTTATGGATGTTAGCTTTTGATAATGTATTGGTTAATTTAGATAGTTATATTGGATTGTTTAAGCAAAATTATTATTTGTACAAAGATGATAACGGACGATTTAATCCCGTAGTTTGGGATTTAAATATGTCTTTTGGTACATTCGGAATGACAGGTGCCAGTGGAGGAGGTCCTGGTCCAGGTGGTGGTGGAAATTTAAATAATACCACTGCAAAATCACAAATGGATCATCTATTACACGACACAGATAATAACTTTCCTTTAATGTCGAAGCTTTTAGCTGTTCCTACCTATAAGAAAATGTATCTAGCTCACTACAAAACAATTTTAACTGAACAAATCACTAATTCAAATTATCTAACATTAGCTAATGATTTTCAAAACATCGTTGATCTTTCGGTTCAAGCTGATAACAATAAGTTTTACTCGTATGCTCAATTTACAGGTAATATAAATACAGATTATAATTTAGGAATGAATACAGCTTCTGGGTTAACAAATTTAATGAATGCTCGAGGAAATTATCTTTCTGCATTATCAGATTTTACAGTTACGCAACCTGAAATTAGTAGTGTTTCGTCTTCAAATTCAAGTCCGGAAATTGGAACAACAATTACAGTTACAGGAAATGTAATTAATACAAATACTAATGCTGTTTTCTTAGGGTTTAGAAATGATATACGTGATCAGTTTACTAAAGTATTAATGTTTGATGATGGTGCTCATAATGATGGTAATGCAAATGATGGTGTTTATGGTGTAGATCTTTCAATTACTGCAGAGTTTACCCAGTATTATATTTATGCTGAAAACAATAACATAGGTGCTTTTTCGCCAGCTAGAGCAGAGCATGAGTTTTATTCAATTAATGCAACTTATGCAACAATTCCTGTAGGTGATTTGGTTGTCAATGAATTAATGGCCTCAAATGCTACTACTGTTGCTGATCAAGATGGTGAATATGATGATTGGGTTGAGTTATACAATAATTCTTCAGAAACGATAAGCTTAGATAATTTGTATTTATCAGATGATCCAACAGATTTATTAGCATGGCAATTTCCAACAGGAATTACAATGGCACCTGGAGAGTATTAAATAGTATGGTGTGATAAAGATGAAGAACAAGTTGGATTACATGCAGATTTAAAATTTTCATCTGGTGGTGAAAGTGCTATTTTATCTTACGCAGATGGAACTATTATAGAAGATATAACTTTTGGAGCACAAACAGAAGATATGGGTTACGCAAGAAACCCTAACGGAACTGGAGATTTTGTAATTCAAGAGCCAACGTTTGGTTTTAATAACGAGTCTCTTTCAGTTGAAGATTATGTTTTTGGTGATACTTTGAAATTATATCCTAATCCAACAAACGGAATCTTTGTTTTAGAAAACTCGAAACATAATATTGAGTATATAGCTATTTATAACATTCAAGGACAGTTATTATTTGAAAATAGTTTGCAAAGTACAAACCGATTAGAAATAGATTTAACGTCTTATTCAAAAGGGGTATATGTATTGAATGTAAATAAAAGTAATGTTTTGAAGGTGATAAGGAATTAGATTAACTATAAAAAAAAGTATTGATTGATAGTTTTTTTATTGATTTGAAAAGCTCCACAAGATTGTGGAGCTTTTCTTTTTAATTTTGTTTTGCTCGTTTATGTTTAAACTCTTTTAAACGCTCAAGTAGTTTTTTATCAAATTCACGTTCGACTTTCATTAATGCGATAATCTTTTTAGCTGGAATCACTTTTAATAAATTTTCTACGAGGTCTGCTTTAAGTTCTTGTTGCTCTTTTTCAAAAGCTAATAAATCGTTTAATGCATTTTTAGCTTCGGTATCACTAATGGTT
>NZ_JBGCCX010000066.1:0-16837 GCF_045105015.1 Psychroserpens sp. | reverse complement strand
GGCATGCCTTTAGGTGTTACATTATCCCAAGTTTGTCCACCATCTTTTGTGACATGTATTAATCCATCATCACTTCCTACCCATAACAATCCTTCAGTTAGAGGAGATTCTTGAGCCGCGAAAATGGTACAATAATATTCTACAGAAGTATTATCTTGAGTAATTGGACCACCTGAAGATTTTAACTTTTCAGGATCGTTCCTTGTTAAATCCGGACTAATAATTTTCCAAGATTGTCCTTCATTTTCGGTGACATGTACATGTTGTGAAAAGGTGTACAAGCGATCTGGATTATGTTTTGAAAATATAATTGGGAAATTCCACTGGAAACGATATTTCATACCTTCTGCGCCATGTCCCATAGGATTATCTGGCCAAACATTAATGGCTCTAACTGTTCCTGTTTTGTGATTATATCGTGTTAAAAACCCATCATAGCTTCCTCCATAAACAATATCGTTGTCCTCAGGATCAATAGCAATATGAGCAGATTCTCCACCAGCTGTTGATTCCCAATCATCTTCAGTAATTGTCCATCCATCTGTTCTATGTGGAATTCTTACTGTTGAATTATCTTGTTGTGCAGCATAAATACGGTAAGGAAAATGATTATCAGTTGTGACACGATAAAACTGAGAAGTTGGTTGATTATGATATGTGCTCCAAGTTTCGCCTCCATCATAAGTAACTTGAGCACCACCATCATCTCCTATAATCATTCGATTTGAATTTTCTGGTGCTATCCATAAATCATGATGATCTCCATGTGGTGCATTATAAGTACTGAAAGACTCTCCGCCATTGGTACTTTTGTGATAACGTACATTTAGAACGTAAACAATATTTGCATCTTTAGTATCAGCATATAATCTCGTATAATACCACGCTCGTTGTCGTAATTTTCGTTCACTATTAACCTGAGTCCAAGTGTCACCACCATCATCACTCCTATATAAACCACCAGCTTCTTTATTTTCAACAATAGCCCAAACACGTTGATTGTTTACAGGTGATACAGTAACACCAATGATTCCTAATGTTTCTTTTGGAAATCCTTTCTTAGTGGATATCTCAGTCCAAGTTTCTCCTTTATCAGTACTTTTCCATAGCGCAGATCCTTCACCACCTGAACTCAAACTGTAAGGTGTTCGTTGCACTCTCCATGTTGATGCGTACAAAATTCTAGCATTTGTTGGATCAATAAGTAAATCTACGACTCCAGCTTGATCATTAGCAAATAAGGTTTTCTTCCAAGTTTTACCACCATCAATACTTTTGTAAACTCCTCGATCTTGAGTTGGTTTGTAAATATTCCCAAGAACACCAGCGTAAACCACATTATGATCTGTAGGATCGACAGCAATTCTTGGCACATGACGCGAGTTTTTCAATCCTGCTGACATCCATGTTTTTCCAGCATCAACACTTTTCCAAATTCCATAACCTGAGGATACATTTCCTCTTACTGTTTTTTCTCCTCCTCCAACATAAATAACATTTGGGTCACTTTTGGACACTGTAATTGCACCAATACTTCCACCAAAAAATCCATCAGAAATATTTTCCCAACTTCGACCACCATTACTTGTTTTCCATATACCTCCACCTGTAGAACCAAAATAGTATAGGTTAGGTTGGTTTGGTACTCCTGTTACAGCAGCACTTCTACCACCACGAAATGGACCAACTAGACGATACTCTAAAGCATCAAATTGAGATTCGTCAAAAGTTTGTGCGTCAATATTTGCGATGAAAAAAATAGATAAAAAACAGAAAAATAATGTAGAAAATCTCATGTCAGGTTAGTGTTTAATTTTTGAAATTTAAAAATACTAATTAAAACAGACTATTCACTTTGTGGTAATAATTTTAATTTCACTTCTCTATGCAAAAATAAGGCAGTAACAATAGTTGATAGTATGTCTGAAATAGGAAAAGACATCCAAACCCCTAATTCGCCAAAAAATTGAGGTAAAATAAAAATTAGAGGAATAAAGAAAAAGCCTTGTCTAGTCAATGTCAATAATAATGCTGGAATTGCTTTCCCTACAGCTTGAAAATATGCTGCTCCTATGAGCTGGACAGCAATTATTGGTGTAGCAGCAAAAACCCATCGCATTGCAGATGGTGTTTCTTTAATAACTTCAGTATCAGTAGTAAACAATCTTGTGATTTCTTCTGGAAAAATCATCAACATAATAAACACTAGCGTTCCTAAAGCCATGGCGTATTTTAAAGCCGTAGAAATGGTTAGTCGCACACGTTCAAACTGTTGAGCGCCATAATTAAAACCAGCAATTGGTAAAAAACCTTGTGTAATTCCAAAAACTGGAAATAAGGCAAACATGAGCATTCGTCCAACAATAGCGTACGCTGTTACAGAAGTTTCTCCGCCTAAATCGAAGAGAATATTATTCATGAATAAGTATGTGATACTAACAACTGCTTGACGCGATAATGTAACGAATCCTAGAGATGAAATCTCTTTAATTATTGGTAATCGCAATCTAAAAAAACATTCGGAGAGTTTTAATTCAGAATTTTTAGATAAAAAATACCAAAACACGAATGCAAAACACAATAAATACGATACTGTTGAAGCCCAAGCTGCACCTGCCATTCCTAAATCCATGACATTTATAAAAAGAACATCCAGTACTAAATTCCCAACAGACGGAATCATCATAGCATACATGGCAAATTTAGGTTTACCTTCAGCTCTAATTACTGTATTTCCCATCATACAAAGTGCCAAAAATGGAACTCCATAAAGCACTATGGTATAATAAATCTTAGCAGGCTCAAAAATAGCACCTTTTCCGCCAAATACAGGAATGATGTAATCAACAAATAAAAGTCCAGGAATAATTAAAGCTACTGTAAACAATAAAGTTAATGTAATTTGATTTCCAAAAACCTTAAGTGCTTTAATGGTGTTATTTGCTCCAAGAGCTCTTGATATTATTGAAGATCCTCCAACGCCAATACTCATACCTAAAGCAGCAATGAAAAAAGACACAGGAAGTACGACATTAATCGCAGCAATAGCAGTTGATCCAATCCACTGGCCAACAAAAATAGTGTCTACTAAAATATTTAGTGACATGACTAATATTCCAATAGATGCAGGAACAGCTTGTTTGATCAATAGTTTTCCTATTGGCTGAGTTCCTAATTCTTTAGAGGATACTTTAGTCATTATGCTTCAACAGTTTCTGTCAAAGCCCATTGCTTAATCCAATTAGATAATAAATCTACAAACTCTTGATTATCATTCAAACATGGAACAGTTGTAAAATCCTGTCCGCCCATTTCATGAAAAATCTCCTCACCTTCCATCGCTATCTCTTCCAGTGTTTCAAGACAATCACTAACAAATGCTGGTGTTACAATGGCCATTTTTTTTGTCCCTTCTTTTCCTAAACGTTCAATCGTTCGATCTGTATATGGCTGCAACCAAGGATCAAACCCTAATCGAGATTGAAAAGATGTAGAGTAAGTTCCTTCTTTTAAATTTAAGGCTTCGGCAACCAAACGGGTGACTTCTTTGCATTGATGTTTGTAACAAAACTCATGAGCTTTTGATGGTGTTTTGCAGCAGACACAATTTATTTTATCATTTGGTTTGCAATGTGATTTTGTGATATCACTTTTCCTAATATGGCGTTCTGGAACACCATGGTAGGAAAATAACAAATGTTCGTAATCTTTATTGTCAAGATGCCTAGCAATAGAATTTGATAACACTTTGATATAATTTGAATCATTGTAGAATGGTTTCAAATCGTGAATTGTGATATTAGGGAAACTAGCTTTTCTAATCTCTTCAGCTAAAACTAAAATCGTCTCGGTTGTAGCCATAGCATATTGGGGATACAATGGCATTAAAAACACTTCATTAACACCTTTATCAACTAACTCTTGAAGTCCTTTTTTGATAGTCATACTTCCATATCGCATGGCTAGAGCCACTGGCAAATCTATTTGATTTTGAATTTTATCTTTTAGACGTTCAGATAACACAATTAATGGAGACCCTTCATCCCACCATATTTTTTTATAGGCTTTTGCGGAAGCTTTTGGACGTGTATTCAAAATAATTCCTTTTACTAAAAGTGTTCTTGCCCAAAGAGGGACATCAATAACGCGTTCGTCCATAAGGAATTCGCCTAAATAGCGTTTTACGTCTTTGGGTTCTGGAGAATCGGGAGATCCTAAATTAACGAGTAAAACTCCTTTCATTTATTTATTCTTTTTCATTTAACAATTCAGTACGTATACTTTCAGGAATAACGGAATTGACTATAGTAGCCATAGCATCATCATTTCCTAGAAATTTCCAACCTTTATATTTTGGATCATCAATGGCAAACATCGTTGCATCCATATCTATGATTAATGACATTGTACTTAATTCTTCTACAACATTGTCTTCACCAAATTGGGTTTGCATTGTCGCCTTCATAAACATTAAAAATCCTTTTTTATCGTCCTCTGCCTGTTCTTCTTCAGTTAAAAAAGTCATTTTCATTTTGCTTGAATAGAAGATTGCGGCATAAGTAATTCCCTCTAAATTTTTTGTATCAGTAACCTGTGTAACAACATTAGATAAAAACTGAATTGTCATGTCTTCAGCATTAAACATTTGCTGCATTCCTGCTTTCATTTGTTCTCTTGGTGCCATTTCAAAAACCTTCGGATACATATAGTCTAAAACACCATCGAAATTTTGTTTGACCATATAATCAAAATAGATATTCGCTTCTTTAATTAAAATAGTTTTATGAGATTGTGAATACGCCGAAACAGATATGAAGCAAATAAAAAATAAAGTTGAAAGAAATTTCATAGTAACAAATAGTTTTTGCAAAAATACGATAGTATTGACTAAGATTTAGATTTTATAATTTAATTAGGATTTAACTCAACGACATCAAATACTTTTTTGGTGTCGTACCATATTTCTTTTTAAATGCTGCAATAAAATGACTGGATGTACTGTAACCAACTTTAAGACCAACTTCATTGACATTATGGTCTCCAGCTTCTAATAATTTACGTGCAACCTCCATTTTGTAATCAAATAAGAAGCTAAACACAGAGTCGCCATAAATTTGCTTGAAACCTTCTTTTAATTTTTTTAAACTCAAGCCTATTTCTTCTGAAAGCTGATTTAAAGTTGGAGGCTCTGCCATTCTAGAAATAATGATATCTTTTGCTTTTCTTATTTTAATAACATTAGCTTCATCAACCAAAAACGGACATTGTTCAACATCTGCGTCTTCATTTCTATTGAAGTACAAACTCAATAACTCTAATGCTTTTCCTTTATAATAAAGACTCTTGATGCTACTGTTTAAATTATAATTTATAATTTGATTTAATGCAATAGCCATCGAAGGTGTAATTTTTCCATCTTTATAATATTTCTTATCCTTATTATCATCACTTAAAAAGGTAATAAAATCAGCTTCTTGAGAAAATAACCCATGAAACTTTTTAATAGAAACTAAAACAGACACTAACCAAGAGTTAGGATTCACCTCTAAATGAATGGGTAAATCACGTTGTGGATTGTAAAGCAATAACGAATTTTCTTCTTCTATTTTTAGTTTATAAGTCCCATTATTGAATACAAACTCACTTGAGCCTTTAATGCAAAAATGAAATTGTATAAAACGGCTATCAATCTCACGTTCAACAATTTGAATGTCATTTGATTCATTTTGAAATGTAAGTACGAAAAACCCTTCATCTAATTTTGTCTCATCAAAAGAACCTTTAGCGACACTTTTTAAACTACTATCTTCAGTTTCTATTTTGTTGTTATTTAGATTCATTCTAAACTAATGTGATTTAAAGCGTGATTATTACTGCAAAAATATGACATTTATCATTTTATTATAAGAAATAGTAATAAAAAACCACAAACGATACTAAAAGTTCTTCTAGCGTTGTTTTTTATCTTAGAAGCTTTTTATTTTTGCTAACGTATTTTCCAAATCAGGTATGGAGCACTACAATAGGTCGAGAGGCACAACATTTTATGCTATTGGTCTCAGCTATAAAAAAGCTGATGCTGAGGTACGTGGTCATTTTAGTTTAGATGAAACTTCAAAACTTGCTGTTATAAATCAAGCAAAACAAAATGGCATAGAAAGCCTCATTGTTACTTCTACTTGTAACAGGACTGAAATTTACGGATTTGCACAACATCCTTTTCAATTGATTCAATTGCTTTGTGAAAACACAAAGGGGACAGTTGAAGAATTCGAAAAGGTTGCTTATGTGTACAAAAATAGAGACGCAATTTCACATCTATTTCGTGTAGGTTCAGGATTAGACAGTCAAATTCTTGGTGATTTTGAAATTATAAGTCAATTAAAAATTAGTGCTAGACTATCTAAAAAACATCAGCTTCTTAATCCGTTCCTTGAACGTTTGGTAAATGCAGTGATTCGAGCTTCAAAACGAATCAAGACAGAAACTGAAATTTCATCTGGAGCAACCTCTGTGTCTTTTGCTACTGTACAATACATTATGAATGAAATTAAGAATGTTTCTGAAAAAAACATTTTGTTATTTGGTACTGGAAAAATTGGTCGTAATACTTGTGAAAACTTGGTAAAACACACCAAAAACGAGCACATTACATTAATTAACAGAACCAAAGATAAAGCCGAAGCTGTTGCTGGAAAATTCAATCTTTTAGTAAAAGATTATGCCAACCTCCAAGAAGAAATCAATACTTCTGATGTTTTAATTGTCGCAACTGGTGCACAAAACCCTACAGTAGATAAACATTGCATTCAAACAACAAAATCATTATTGATTCTTGATTTATCAATCCCAAAAAATGTCAACGAAAATGTAACTGATCTAGCAAATGTTACTTTAGTTCATTTAGATGATTTATCACAAATTACAGATGAAACTTTAGAACGCAGAAAGTCTCATATTCCAGTGGCTGAAGAGATTATTGAAGATGTAAAAGCTGACTTTAATTCGTGGCTAGCAACTCGTAAATTTGCACCTACTATTAAAGCTTTAAAGTATAAATTAACTGACTTTGCTACTGCAGAATTAGATACACAACGAAAAAAAATGTCTGATTTCAACGAAACACAAGCTGAAGTCATTAGTAACAATATTATTCAGAAAATCACCAACCATTTTGCACATCACTTAAAAGACGATGATGTGTCTGCAAATGATAGCCTTGAACTCATAAAAAAAGTGTTTCAACTAGAAACAACTAAAGAGAATGTCTAAAACTATACGAATCGGAACTCGTGATAGCGAACTAGCGCTATGGCAAGCCAAAATTGTACAATCACAACTTGAGCATTTAGGATATAAAACTGTTTTAGTTCCAGTAAAATCAACTGGAGATTTAGTATTAAATAAGCCTATTTATGAACTAGGTATCACAGGCGTTTTTACAAAAACACTGGATATTGCAATGCTCAATGAAGAAATAGATATTGCTGTGCATTCACTTAAAGATGTTCCAACTCTATTACCAAAAAGAATTGTACAAGCTGCAGTTATAAAACGTGGAAACGTTAGAGACTGCCTAGTCTTTAAAAACAATGAAGAGTTTTTGTCACATAGAGATGCAGTAATCGCTACTGGTAGCTTAAGGAGACGAGCGCAATGGTTAAACCGTTACCCTACTCATACGATTGTTGGTTTAAGAGGTAATGTTAATTCTAGACTAGAAAAGCTGAACACCAACGATTGGAATGGTGCCATATTTGCAGCAGCTGGTTTAGGCAGATTAGACATAAGACCTGAAGAAACTTTTAATCTGGAATGGATGGTTCCTGCTCCAGCTCAAGGTGCAATCATGATTACAGCCCTTGAAACTGATGAGGAATCATTAGCTGCTTGTGCTGAAATTAACCATGAAGAAACTGAAATATGTACCTCTATTGAACGTGAATTTTTAAAACGTTTAGAAGGTGGTTGTTCAGCTCCAATTGGTGCTATAGCTTTTATCAAAAACGAGGAGGTACATTTCAATGGGATTTTATTAAGTCTCGATGGAAGTAAAAAAATTGAAGTTCAACGAACCGTTGCATTGGGAAAACACGAAGATTTAGCAGAGTTCTGCGCTAATTTCATTATTGAACGTGGCGGAAAACGTTTGATGGATTCTATTAAAGAGTCTTCAAAAGAAGTAAATATCTATTCTACCAAAACATTAACAGACGATCAAAAGCAACTATTTCATGAAGATGTAGTTTCTGAGAGTTCTGATTTTATAAAAATTAGTTTAAATCGAATGACAGCTAAGGTCTTACGACCTATGCCAAAAAACGTTATCATTACTAGTAAAAATGCTGTTGAAGCATTATTAATGAATTTTGCACCTCAAGAACTACAATTCCAGAATATCTATTGCGTTGGCAGAAGAACTAAACGTCTTGTAGAGCGCAAAATCGGAAAAGTAAAGCACACTGAAAATAACTCTAAGGCTTTAGCTGAATATTTAGTTGAATATATAGAAGGGGCAAACGTAACTTATTTCTGTAGTGATATTCGTTTAGATGCATTACCAAGTATTTTAAAAGAAAGTAATATTGAAGTTAATGAAGTCATTGCATATGAGACTAAATACGATGCTGTAAAAATTAATGACACAGTCAAAGGCGTTATGTTTTATAGCCCTTCAACAGTTCAAAGTTATAAACAAGAAAATTTGGTAAAAGACAATATGATTGCTTTTTGTATTGGCGAAACAACAGCTAAAGAGGCAAGTAAACATTTTGAAGAGGTTAAGGTTGCTAAAATACCAACTGTTGAAAGTGTTATAGAAATAGTAAACGAATATTACGTTTAATATGATAAAAAACGATTTATTTTTAAGAGCTCTAAATGGAGAAACTGTCGAGCGTCCACCTGTGTGGATGATGCGTCAAGCTGGTAGATATCTTCCTGAATTTATGGAAATCAAAGCCAAATATGATTTCTTTACGCGTTGTCAAACCCCTGAGTTAGCGAGTGAAATTACAGTACAACCTATCCGTCGTTATGGTATGGATGCAGCCATATTATTTAGTGATATTTTGGTGATTCCTCAAGCTATGAATATTGAGGTTCAAATGAAACCAAATTTTGGTCCATATTTACCCAATCCTATTCGCTCACAAAAAGATGTCGATAATGTTATTGTTCCTGATGTAAAAGAGGCTTTAAATTATGTTTACCAAGCTATAAAAGCAACTAAGGAAAAACTTAACGACGAAATTCCATTGATTGGTTTTGCAGGTTCGCCATGGACTATTTTGTGCTACTGTGTTCAAGGTCAGGGCAGTAAAAACTTTGATAAAGCCAAAGAATTTTGCTTTACTAATCCTATTGCAGCTCACCAATTACTACAAAAAATCACAGATACTACCATTGCTTATCTCAAAGAAAAAGTAAAAGCTGGTTGTAATGCGGTTCAAGTTTTCGATTCTTGGGGAGGAATGCTTTCTCCTGTTGATTATCAAGAATTTTCTTGGCAGTACATTCAACAAATTATTGATGCCCTGAAAGAGGATACACCTGTAATCGCTTTCGGAAAAGGTTGTTGGTTTGCGCTTGGTGAGATGGCTAAATCTGGAGCTTCTGCTTTAGGTGTAGATTGGACTTGCTCTGCAAGAAACGCACGTTATTTAACTGGAGGAAACATCACTTTACAAGGTAATTTTGATCCTACCAGATTATTTTCGCCACCTTCTGAAATTAAAAAAATGGTGCACCAAATGATTAACGATTTTGGAAAAGACAAGTATATCGTAAATTTAGGTCATGGCATATTACCTAATATTCCTTTAGATAATGCTAAAGCTTTTATTGATGCTGTAAAAGAATACAAGGCTTAATTAAATTAGGTTTTAAAATGATAAAAAATATTATTAATGGCATACAAGCTTATTCAGGAGCTCTTGCATTAATTTCAAAGCTTAAGCTTTGGAAGTATTTTTTTATTCCAATGGCTATTAGTTTTATAACTGCAGTAATTATTGGACTTTCAGCATATGGACTCTCAGATAATATTGGTCGTTTTATTGCAAAAATTTGGATTTGGGATTTTGGAAAAGATATCTTCATCTCTATTTCAACATTTATTGGTGGAATTGTGGTTTTAGCCATTGGCTTAATCCTATACAAGCATATTATTATGGCTTTATCTGCACCTTTTATGAGTCCTGTTTCAGAAAAAATTGAGACCCACTTAACTGGTGTTGAAACTTATAGTCATAGACAGACAACCTTTAGAGAACAATTGTGGAGAGGTATTCGAATAAATATGAGAAATCTTGGAAAAGAACTCCTCATAACAATTCCATTATTGTTGCTGAAATTCATTCCAATTGTAAATATTTTTTCAACCATATTATTATTCTTAGTGCAAGCTTATTATGCTGGTTTTGGAAATATGGACTACACTTTAGAACGCCATTTTAAATATCGTGACAGTATTCAATTTGTAAGAAAGCATAGAGGAATTGCCATTGGAAACGGAATCATCTTTATCTTGTTTTTACTACTTCCAGTTATTGGTGTGATTTTAGTATTACCTATGAGTGTTACTGCAGCTTCACTAAAAACAGTATCATTATTGAAAGAGAACCAACTTATCTCAGAAACTAAAACCATTGAATAATGACACTACAATTCGATGATTATGAAATCAATCCAATTCATGAAGGAGATGCATGGAAAGTTTGTGACTTTACGATCACAAATAACAATCGCTTAAAACGTTATTTTCCAAAAACTTTAGAACAAAATCTAAACCCAACACTCTCTAAAATTTTTGTAGATAAGAAAACCAAACAATTTAAAAATAAAGAAGAATTTCTATTCACAATAAAATATTCAGAAAAACGACAACTTGTTGGATTGGTTTATCTTAAAGAAATAGATTGGGAAAAACGACAAGGTGAATTTGCTTACGCAATTGATTACAATTTTAATGGTCAAAATTTAATGACCAAAGCAATTAAACAGCTAACCAAGTATACGTTTAATGAATTAGGTTTAGAAACACTTCAAATTATTGCTCACAAAGACAATGTCTCAAGTGTTAATGTTGCTTTGAATAATAACTTTGAATGGCAAAAAACCTTAGAAAAAGGATTCACTCCAAAAGGCGAGCAACCGTTAGATATGGAATTATACGAATTATATAAAGCATAAATTTTGAAAGATTTATTTTTTAAATACATACACGAATTACAAGACAAAATCACCTCAGGTATAGAAGGTATTGATGGTAAAGCTAAATTTCAAGAAGATCTTTGGAAGCGCCCTGAAGGTGGAGGTGGAAGAACTCGCGTAATTGAAAACGGAAACGTTTTTGAAAAAGGAGGTGTCAATATCTCTGGAGTTCATGGAAAATTACCTGAAAGCATGCAACAATACTTTGGAGTTAAGGATGCTAACTTTTTTGCATGTGGATTAAGTTTAGTCCTACATCCTAAAAGCCCAATGGTACCGACTGTACATGCAAATTGGCGTTATTTTGAAATGTATGATCAACAAGGGGATATCGTAGACCAGTGGTTTGGTGGAGGACAAGATTTAACGCCATATTATCTGTTTGAAGAAGATGCTAAACATTTTCATCAGATATGTAAAACTGCTTGTGACAAACACAATCCAGAATTTTACCCAAAATATAAAGAAAGATGTGATGAGTATTTCTATAATTCGCATAGAAATGAATCACGAGGCATTGGTGGATTGTTTTTTGATTACTGCAAAAAGACTGAAGATATAAGCATGCAAAATTGGTATGACTTTGTAACCGAAGTTGGTAACAGTTTCCTAAATGCTTATCTACCTATTGTCAAAAAACGTAAAGATTTAGAATACAGCAAAACACAACGGAATTGGCAAGAAATTCGTCGTGGTCGTTATGTTGAGTTTAATCTTGTTCATGATAAAGGCACACTTTTCGGTTTAAAAACCAACGGAAGAATTGAAAGTATTTTAATGAGTTTACCGCCTCATGTGCAATGGGTTTACGATCATCACCCTGAAGCAGGAAGCGAAGAAGAAAAGTTAGTTAATGTATTACAAAATCCTAGAAATTGGGTTTAAATTTGTCATTCCAAAGTTAGAATGACTGAAGAAACAATTTTCTTTGTTAAGCTCTAAATGACAGCTATTAAATTATAAAACTATGTTTCCATTAAGAAGAAATAGAAGACTAAGAACCAACGAAGCTATTAGAAGTTTAGTTCGAGAAACCATAATTACTCCTCAGGACTTTCTAGTACCCTTGTTTGTAGTAGAAGGAAAAGGTATTAAACAAGAAATTGCATCAATGCCTAATTATTATCGTTTTAGTTTGGATTTACTAGAGCACGAAGTCAAAGAACTTTGGAGCCTTGGATTAAAATCGGTATTGCTTTTTGTGAAAGTACCAGACAACTTAAAAGATAACAAAGGAACAGAAGCCTTAAATCCTAACGGATTGATGCAGCGTGCCATTAAAACTGTAAAAAATGTTTGTCCTAATATGTTAGTCATGACCGATGTGGCCTTAGATCCTTATTCGATTTATGGTCATGATGGTATTATTGAGAACGGACAAATAATTAATGATGACACTGCAGAGGTTTTAGCTGAAATGAGTTTATCTCATGCCGAAGCTGGAGCTAATTTTGTTGCACCAAGTGACATGATGGATGGACGAATTCTAAACATAAGAGAAGCTCTAGAAGATAACGGTTACACAGATACTGGTATCATGAGTTATTCGGCTAAATATGCTTCAGCATTTTATGGTCCATTTAGAGATGCTTTGGATTCGGCTCCTGCTGATGCCAAAGAGATTCCTAAAGACAAAAAAACGTATCAAATGGATTTTGCTAATCGTTTTGAGGCCATTCGGGAAACTAAAATGGACATCGATGAAGGCGCAGATATCGTTATGGTCAAACCAGGATTGTGTTATTTAGATATCGTTCGAGAAATAAAAAATGAAGTCGATGTACCTGTTGCTGTTTATCAAGTATCTGGTGAATATGCGATGCTTAAAGCTGCTGCTGAAAAAGGTTGGTTAGATCATGATGCAGTAATGTTAGAACAAATTACAGCAATCAAACGCGCTGGAGCTGATGTGATTGCAAGTTACTTTGCTAAGGATGTTGTAAAATTATTGTCGTAAATTTGTATCTAACTAAATAAATTTTAATGACAGCTTTAATTTTATGGGCAACCATTTCTATTTTCTTTTCTTTTTTATGTTCAATCCTAGAAGCCGTTTTACTGAGTGTTACTCCAACATTTATTAATGTAAAAAAACAAGAGGGTAAGAACTATGCACTAACTCTCGAAGCTTTAAAAAAAGATGTAGATAAACCACTAATTGCAATTTTGACTTTAAATACCATTGCTCATACTTTAGGAGCTATGATGGTAGGTATTCAAGCAGAAAAACTGCCTTATAAAATTGAAATTTTTGGAATTAATACAGTTGGAGTGGTCTCGGCAATAATGACATTGCTCATTTTAATTGCTTCCGAAATTATTCCTAAAACCATCGGAGCAACGTATTGGAAATCATTAGCTAATTTTACATCAAAAGCGCTAACTGTTCTCATCTTTCCTTTAAAATGGACAGGAATCCTTTGGGTTTTACAACTCACGACTAAACTTATTGGAGGCAAAGGTCACGGGAGTGTCTTAAGTAGAGAAGGGTTTTTAGTTATGGCAGATATGGCAAAAGAAGAAGGTGTTTTTCAAGAGAATGAAAGTAAAATTATTAAAAACCTACTCACCTTTAAAGAGGTGTTTGCTAAAGATATTATGACGCCAAGAACGGTTATGAAAGCCGAAGATGAGAAAACGACTGTTGAAGAATTCTTTAAGAAAAATATGAACCTTCGTTTTTCTAGAATTCCAATTTATGCTGATGATTCTGACAATATAAAAGGATTGGTATTAAAAGGTGAGGTTTTTAAAGAAATGGCATTAGACCATGGCTCAAAAAAATTATCTGAACTTAAAAGAAGTATTATTGTTGTCTCAAGAGATTTGCCAATCCCTAAGCTTTTTGAAAAGCTTGTAGAAAGCAGAAATCATATGGCTCTCGTTGTTGACGAATATGGTTCTGTGAGTGGATTAGTTACTATGGAAGATGTTATTGAAACACTTTTAGGGATGGAAATTATGGATGAGAGTGACAATGTATCTGACCTTCAACATATGGCGAGAAAAAGTTGGGAAACTAGAGCAAAAAAACTAGGCATATTAGACGAAAACCCTACTGAAGAGAACAAATAAAAATGGAAACTTGCATCATTTCTTCCCCTTTAGGTTATACTAAAATAGTTGGAGATGAACATGGAATCTCTCAAGTTACGGTATTGAATTCTGAAGAAAAAGAAACTGATATTATCCCAGTTCAATTAGAAGATTGTGTGATGCAACTTCAAGAATATTTCGAGGGAAATCGAACCAAGTTTGATCTCAAACTAAATCCTGAAGGTACCATATTTCAAAAAAACGTATGGACACAATTAGAACAAATTCTTTACGGTAAAACAGTCTCTTATCTTGAATTATCTAAACAACTAGGTGATGTAAAAGCTATAAGAGCTGTAGCGAATGCCAATGGTAAAAACCCATTATGGATTATTATTCCTTGTCATCGTGTGATTGGTAGCGATGGAAGTTTAACTGGATATGCTGGTGGTTTACACAGAAAACAATGGTTACTTGAACATGAAAGCCCATATAAACAACAACGTCTCTTTTAATGTACAAAACTGCTAGTCAATTCTTAGAACGGTTTTTTAAACCCGCTACCATATATAAATATGGTTTCAATTGGTCACCAATGTACCGAAGAACTACAGCCAAACTCATTGATGTTAGTGATGACCTACATAAAGTAGTGATTTCATTAAACCTTAACTGGAAAAACCGAAATTACGCAGGAAGTATGTTTGGAGGTAGTATGTTATCTGCAACAGATCCAATTTATATGATTCAGCTTATTCAAATTTTAGGGGATGATTATGTGGTTTGGGATAAATCGGTTGAGGCACAATACAAAAGACCTGCTAAAACTAGAATTTATGGAGAGTTTATATTCAACCCTAAAGAAATAGAGCATATCAAACAAGATGTGGCAGCAAAAAATGAAATTGATATTGTCAAAATCATGCATCTTGTAGATGACAAGCAAAATAAAATTGCTACTTTTAAAAAAACACTTTATATCGCTAATAAAAAGTATTACAAACAAAAATTAAAACAGCGAAAAAAGCATTAATATTCTCTCATGAAATTTCTAAAAAAACTATTAAAGTTCTTAATTATATTTTTCGGTTTACTCATTGTGGTACTCTATATAACTGATACTGATTATTTAATCAAAGCTGTTAGAACTATTTACATGAAGGGTCATACTACCGCTTTTCTAGAAGATTATAAGGAATTTGATAATCAAACTATTGAAGCATCTGACAAACCTCAACCTTGGGTAAACCATAAAGATTACAATTCAGTTCAAGAAACAGATATCTTAAAAAAAGCTAATCAGGATTGGGGAACTATTGCTTATGTGATTATTAAAAATGATAGCATATGGTATGAAAATTATTATGATGGATTTGATGAAAACTCAAAATCTAATTCTTTTTCAATGGCTAAAAGTTATGTGTCTGGATTATTGGGTAAGGCCATCATGCAAGGATATATTGAAAGTCTTGATCAACCTGTATGTGATTTTCTGCCTGCATTTTGTGATGAAAAAGCAGCTCAAATGACGGTTGGTGATTTATCATCAATGGCTTCAGGAACCAATTGGGATGAGGCCTATTATTCACCTTTATCTATTACAACAAGAGCCTATTTTGATGATGATTTGGCTAAAGTAATGAATGGTTTAAAAGTTGATGATGAGCCAGGTCAAGGTTTTAAATACTCTAGTGGAGATACCCAAATGCTAGCTATGGTTATTGAAAAAGCGACTGGGAAAAAGTTATATGATTATTTTGAAGAGAGTTTTTGGAAGCCTTTAGGAAGTGAAAATAGCACCTTATGGCAAGTCGATAGTGAAGATCACGATTTAGTTAAAGCATATTGCTGTATCGCTAGTAATGCCAAAGATTTTGCTCGTTTTGGAAAACTGTATAAAGACCATGGCAAATGGAATGGAGAGCAAATTTTAGATTCAGCTTTCGTAGCAAAATCTATTACACCTCGTTTTCCTAAAAGTCCAGAATATGGTTATGGCTGGTGGATGAAAGATGTTAATGGAAAAAACTTTAAAATGATGCGAGGACATTTAGGCCAATATGTTATCGTTCAACCTGAAGATAATATTATTATAGTTCGCTTAGGTCATCAAAAATCTCCAGATGCTGGTATTGGTTCTTTTACCAATGATATCTCATTGTATATCGAAGAAGCCTACAATATGTTAAACAAGTAATATTCGTTTGATTTAATTATAATCTACGTTTAGATTTTTGATTTATAGATTATTTTCTATATTTGTTATGCTCTTAAACCCAATAAAGAAATGATTTCTAAACTCAGCTTAGAACATATATTATTCTTAGATATTGAAACTGTTCCTGAAACTGAGCATTTTTCAGATTTGGATGAAACCAAACAACAACTTTGGGAGTTGAAATCGCAATATCAAAGGAAAGAGGATTATACTGCAGAAGAGTTTTACGACAGAGCTGGTATTTGGGCTGAATTTGGAAAAATCGTTTGTATTTCCGTTGGGTATTTTACATATCAAGGTGAGGTTAGAACGTTTAGAGTTACCTCTTTTTATGGTGATGAAATTAAAATCCTTAAAGATTTCAAAAAT
>NZ_JBGCCX010000065.1:0-3445 GCF_045105015.1 Psychroserpens sp. | reverse complement strand
GAATCGGCATCAAAAACACTTGTTCTTTCTTCGCTCACAAAATCTTGCGATACAACAGGATCTTCTGTATAACCTAATACACCAGCCATTGAACCATTTGCTGCTTTTTTCATGGCAGCTTTTATTTCTTCTAAAGAAGTTTCTTTTGATGTTCTAACAGTTAAATCCACGACAGATACATCAACAGTTGGAACTCTAAAAGCCATACCAGTTAATTTCCCTTCTAACTCAGGAATAACTTTTCCAACAGCTTTTGCTGCACCAGTAGATGTAGGAATAATGTTATTTAAAGCACTTCTGCCTAAACGATAATTTTTACGAGATGGAGAGTCTACAGTGTATTGCGTTGAAGTCGCTGCATGGATAGTTGTCATTAATGCTTCATCTATACCAAAATTATCTTCTATAACTTTTGCTAAAGGAGCTAAACAGTTGGTCGTACATGATGCGTTTGATACAATAGTATCATTAGCTGTTAATTTATCGTCATTAACTCCCATTACAAACATTGGTGCATCTTTACTTGGTGCTGAAATGACTACTTTTTTAGCACCACCATCAATATGATATTGTGCAGTTTCCAAGGTTGTGAAAATACCTGTACAGTCTGCGACAACTTCTACTCCAGCTTCATCCCATTTTAAATTTTTAGGATCTCTATCGGCAGTAACTCTAATTGTTTTTCCATCAACAACTAAGTTACCATCTTTAACACTGATATCACCATCAAATCTTCCGTGTACTGAATCATATTTTAATAAATATGCTAAATGATTTACATCTAATAAATCGTTTATTGCAACAACATCAACATCGTCACGTTTTACAGTTGCTCTAAATACAATTCTTCCAATTCTTCCAAATCCGTTTATTCCTAGTTTCATTTTTTAATTTTCTTGTGTTAATATTTTAATTTCAGTTGCTTATATCGACATGATATCAGATACACGCAGCAATTCTAAATTTATTTTCGATTGTCCTTTAATAGCTTGATCAAGCGGTGTCAACACCATGATATCATTTTTTAAACCAACCATAGAATTTGTTTCACCATTAATTAAACTTTCAACAGCTTTAACTCCCATTCTACTTGCTAGCACACGATCAAAACAAGATGGTGATCCACCACGTTGCATATGCCCAAGTACAGATACTCTAACTTCATATTCAGTCATGTGCTCTTCCACATAATCTTTAAGTTCAAAGACATTTTTTCCGATTTTATCACCTTCAGCAACGACAACAATACTAGATGATTTTCCAGATTGTTTACTACGTCTTAGGGATTCTAAAAGACGATCTAAACCTAAATCTTCTTCAGGGATTAAAATTTCTTCAGCTCCTGCTCCAACTCCAACATTCAAGGCTATGTGCCCAACATCTCTTCCCATGACTTCAACAAAGAATAATCTGTTATGAGAACTGGCAGTGTCTCGAATTTTATCTATTGAATCTACGACAGTATTTAAAGCAGTATCATATCCTAAAGTATGGGTTGTACCGAAAATGTCATTATCAATTGTGCCCGGAATTCCCATAACAGGCATATTATATTCTTGACTAAATATCATTGCTCCAGTAAAACTACCATCACCACCAATGACAACAAATGCATCAATTCCAGCTTTAACAAGTTGTTCATGAGCCTTTTTGCGACCTTCAACGGTTCTAAACTCTTTTGAGCGTGCCGATTTTAAAATCGTTCCACCTTTATTAATAATGCCTTTTACACTTCGAGCATCCATGGGTTTAAAGTCACCTTCAATCATACCTTCGTAACCTCTATAAATACCAAAGCATTCTATATTGTGAAATGCACATGCTCTAACAACAGAACGTATGCCAGCATTCATTCCTGGAGAGTCTCCTCCAGAAGTAAATACAGCTATTTTTTTTATAGTTTTCGACATGTAAATCCTATTTATAACAGTAAAATTAATAAACATAAACAACAATAACTGTTGTATTTGAGATAATTTAACACCACGAAAAAATTTCAAACGTTTTCGTTAATAACTAATTTTGGATATGAAGTATAAAGCGAGAAATTAATTGCTTTTTTTATCTTTTTCGGACTTGATGTTTATAAAATCTTGAAGCAGTTTGTCTTCATCTTCTTTGGGTTTGTCCTTTTTTGGTTTGTCTTTCTTTTTGTTTTTACCTGAAAAAATAATATCAACCAATTCTTTAAATGTGTCAAATTCTACATTATAAGATAAACCAACACCTTGTGTGTAACCAATTTCTTCACCGAAATTTCTTATGTTATTTTCACGATTAAAAAATTTGGCAGTTAGTGTTCCTTCTTCATTTAAAAGCACATCTATTTGAACGTCACCAGCGATAACAGTTTCACTAACACCTCCAATTGGCACACCAACTTTACCATTAATTAGGACTCTGTCACTAATTTTTGTACTGAGTGTTAATCCAATTTCGTCATTAGTTTCGTACTCTGCAGTTTGTTGTCCAGCTTGATAGTTAACACCAATATTTATTTTTTCTGTACCATCATTTCCAAGAATACTGTTGAATAAAGAATTGACACGATCGGAAATTGTTCCATAGGCATTCTGGCCTAAATTAAACTCACTAGCAAAGGAACCGAATGATAATACATTTAGTGCTTGAAACTCTCTAGATTCTTTGGTTTCAAGTCTGTATTCTAACTCTGATCTTATGTTTGAATCAACATTTGGAAAATCAAATGTGAAATCTGGTTCTGGTTGTTCTAATTGTCCAGCAAGATTTATTTTTACTTCAACATCTATGTTTCTGTTGATAGGATTATCTAATAATACTGAAGGATTAGCTTGTGCTTTATATACAGCTGTTAATCCAATTTGGGCTTTTAAAGGATCACCTTCCCAGCGAATAGAACCACCTGGTACGACAGTTAGTTTCTTTTGAACTAATCCACCATATGCAAAATTATAGGTTCCTTCTGCAATTTGGAAATCACCAAACATTTGAAATTTCCCATTGGTATTAATATCAAATAATAGATTTCCATTTCCATTACCTTGGATTGTACTGCCGGAGTTTTTATCGATTACAATTTCAATATCTGCATACGGATTAACAAAAAGATTAAACTCCAGTTCTAAGCCTTTAAAAATGTTTTCACTAATAACTTCACCATTTTTTCTAGCATTTTTTTCTTCTGGAGTTAAAAAGTGAATGTATGAATTATCGCCATATGTTTCTAAATCACTTAATGGTATTTTAAATACAGTGCCTTCTGCTGTGCTTCCGTCGAATACAATTTTTAGAGCATCAGTTGGACCAATAATATTTGCTTTACCATTCACGAAACCAGTTCCATAATAGAGCTCTTCTTCATCATATTCGGTGTCTAAAACTAAAAGTCTAGAAGTATCAATTTCTAATCCTAATTTCCAATCTGAAAAGTTTTTGTGGCCAATAAAACCATTTAAAGTAGCTT
>NZ_JBGCCX010000064.1:0-4304 GCF_045105015.1 Psychroserpens sp. | reverse complement strand
AGATAAAGAAGCAAAATCGTTATTAACTGAAATGGGTTTACCTTTTCAAAAGAATTAAGATATGGCTAAAGAATCAATGAAAGCCCGTGAGGTTAAAAGAGCAAAAACAGTAGCTAAATATGCTGAGAAACGTAAAGCTTTAAAAGAAGCTGGAGATTATGAAGCATTGCAAAAGTTACCAAAAAATGCTTCTCCAGTACGTATGCATAATAGATGTAAACTTACAGGAAGACCTAAAGGATACATGAGAACTTTTGGTATTTCACGTGTAACTTTCCGTGAGATGGCAAACCAAGGTTTGATTCCAGGTGTTAAAAAAGCATCTTGGTAAAAATTATCGCTTTTGCGATATAACAAGAATTATAAATTGGTCTCAGGTTCGAGAGTTATCGAAAACCGTTACCGCAAATTAATATAAATGAATACAGATCCAATTGCTGATTTCTTAACAAGAATCAGAAATGCAGTGAAAGCTAATCACAGAGTGGTAGAAATTCCTGCATCAAACTTAAAGAAAGAAATGACTAAAATATTATTCGATCAAGGATATATTTTAAGTTATAAATTTGATGATTCTTCTGTACAAGGCACAATCAAAATTGCCTTAAAGTACAACAAGGAAACTAAAGAATCAGTTATCAAAAAAATTCAACGAATCAGTACACCAGGTTTACGTAAGTATGCTGGCGCTAATGAAATGCCAAGAATCCTTAACGGATTAGGTATAGCTATCGTATCTACATCTAAAGGTGTAATTACTGGTAAGCAAGCGCACAGAGACAATGTAGGTGGTGAATTATTGTGTTACGTTTACTAATAATTAAAAGCAGAAAGAAATGTCAAGAATAGGAAATAATCCAGTAGCAATTCCAGAAGGAGTTACAGTTGATGTTAATGATGGCTTAATTACAGTTAAAGGTAAATTAGGTGAATTAACACAAAAATTTGATGCTGTTGAAGTTAAGCTAGAAGACGGAAACGTACTTGTAACTAGATCAGCAGACAATAAAGAACAAAAATCTAAACACGGTTTATACAGAGCACTAGTAAATAATATGATTGAAGGTGTTTCTAAAGGATGGACTAAAGAATTAGAGCTTGTAGGTGTAGGTTATAGAGCCTCTAACCAAGGTCAGAAATTAGATTTGGCTTTAGGTTTTTCTCATAACATTGTTTTAAATGTTGCACCTGAAGTGAAAATTGAAACCATTTCTGAAAAAGGAAAAAACCCAATCGTTAAATTAACATCTCACGATAAACAATTAGTTGGTCAAGTTGCGGCGAAAATTCGCGGATTTAGAAAACCAGAACCTTACAAAGGAAAAGGTATCAAGTTTGTTGGTGAAGAATTAAGAAGAAAAGCAGGTAAATCAGCTTAAAAAATTAGTTATGGCATTAACAAAGAACCAAAGAAGATTAAGAATAAAAAGCAGAATTCGTAAAGTTGTTTCAGGAACTGAAGCAAGACCTCGTTTAGCTGTATATAGAAGTAATAAAGAAATTTACGCTCAAGTCGTTGACGATGTTACAGGTAAAACTCTAGCTGCAGCTTCATCGAGAGATAAAGATATTACTTCAGCAAAAGGAACTAAATCAGAAATAGCTGCTCTAGTAGGTAAAGCTGTTGCTGAAAAATCAATCAAAGCTGGTATTAATACTATTTCTTTTGATAGAGGTGGATACCAATATCATGGAAGAGTTAAATCATTAGCCGAAGGCGCAAGAGAAGGCGGACTTAAATTTTAAGACACTATGTATCAGAAATATAAAAACGCAGAATTAGTAAAACCAAGTGGAATTGATCTTAAAGATCGTCTAGTTGGAGTACAAAGAGTTACAAAAGTAACAAAAGGTGGTAGAGCTTTTGGTTTTTCAGCGATCGTAGTGGTTGGTGATGAAGCTGGGGTTGTAGGTCACGGTTTAGGAAAATCTAAAGATGTTGCTACTGCAATTGCTAAAGCAGTTGAAGATGCAAAAAAGAACTTAGTTAGAATTCCTATTATCAAAGGAACTTTACCTCACGAACAAAAAGGTAAATATGGTGGAGCAAGAGTTAATATTATTCCTGCTGCTCCTGGTACAGGTGTAATTGCTGGTGGTGCTGTTAGAACAGTACTAGAAGCCGTTGGTATTCATGATGTTTTATCTAAATCTCAAGGATCTTCAAACCCTCACAACGTTGTAAAAGCAACTTTTGATGCTTTATTACAATTGAGAGATGCAAGAACAATTGCTAAGGAAAGAGGAATTTCTCTTGAAAAAGTATTTAACGGTTAATCAATAGGACGATGGGAAAGATTAAAGTAACAAAGGTTAAAAGTGCAATCAATCGTACGCAAAACCAAAAAAGAATATTAGAAGCTCTTGGACTAAAAAGAATTGGTCAAACAATTGAGCACGATGCTTCACCAAGTGTTCTTGGTATGGTAAATAAAGTTTCACATTTAGTTTCTGTTGAAGAGACAAAATAATAATATAGAATGGACTTAAGTAATTTAAAACCAGCAGAAGGTTCTACAAAGAATCAAGGTAAAAGAATAGGTCGAGGACAAGGTTCTGGTAAAGGTGGTACTGCAACTCGTGGTCACAAAGGAGCTAAATCTCGTTCAGGTTATTCTAAAAAATTAGGTTTTGAAGGTGGACAAATGCCACTTCAAAGACGTGTACCAAAATTTGGATTTACAAATATCAACAGAGTAGAATATCAAGGTGTAAATCTTGACACTTTACAACAATTAGTTGATGACAAGAAAATAAAAGATGCAGTTGATTTTGAAACGTTAATAGATTTACGTTTAGCAGGAAAGAATGATTTAGTTAAAATTCTTGGACGCGGTGAATTGAAATCAAAATTAAAAGTATCTGCTCATAAATTTACTGCTTCAGCAAAAGCTGCTATCGAAGCTGCAGGAGGAGAGGCTGTAACTTTATAAGACAACCTAAAGTATGAAATTTATAGAAACATTAAAGAATGTTTGGAAAATCACCGAACTAAAAGACAGAATCATTCTAACGCTTGGTTTACTTTTAGTGTACCGTTTTGGTGCGCAGGTTGTACTTCCAGGTATTGATGCAAGTCAGTTAAGTAATTTACAAGCTGGAGCTGGAGAAGGTATACTTGGTTTATTAAACATGTTTACTGGTGGAGCTTTTGCTAACGCTTCTGTTTTTGCTCTAGGTATTATGCCTTACATTTCTGCTTCTATTGTAGTGCAGTTAATGGGAATTGCAATTCCTTATTTACAGAAATTACAAAAGGAAGGGGCAAGTGGTCAAAAGAAAATTACCCAAATTACAAGGTGGTTAACCATCGTAATTTGTTTATTTCAAGCACCAGGATACTTAGCTAGTTTACCAACAGCGTTTGGTATACCTCAATCAGCATTCTTATTAGGTACTGGACCTACATTTTATATATCTTCTGTAATCATTTTAGTTACAGGATGTATATTCGCAATGTGGTTAGGTGAAAAGATTACAGATAAAGGTATTGGTAATGGTATTTCATTATTAATTATGGTTGGTATAATTGCAACATTACCTGCCTCATTTATCCAAAATGCTGCGTCACGTTTAAGTGGTGGTGGAAACGGAGGATTAATGATGATTTTAATCGAATTAGTAATATGGTTCATCATTATTATGGCATCTGTAATGTTAGTTATGGCTGTACGTAAAATTGCGGTTCAATATGCTAGAAGAACAGCTTCTGGTGGTTATGAGAAAAATGCATTCGGTTCTAGACAGTTTTTACCTTTAAAGTTAAATGCATCTGGAGTAATGCCAATTATCTTTGCTCAAGCGATTA
Source organism: Psychroserpens sp. (assembly GCF_045105015.1). GTDB lineage: Bacteria > Bacteroidota > Bacteroidia > Flavobacteriales > Flavobacteriaceae > Psychroserpens. The sequence continues at coordinate 496 of NZ_JBGCCX010000064.1, read as the reverse complement.
TGTTTGTGCCTAGTTTAATCGGTAAATCAATTGATGGTAGTGATGCTGGTCAATGGATGATTGCTCAGTTTTCTGATATTTTTGGATTATGGTATAACATTGTGTTTGCATTATTAATTATCATATTCACATATTTCTATACCGCTATCACTGTTCCAACGAACAAGATGGCAGATGATTTAAAACGTAGTGGCGGTTTTATTCCAGGTATTAGACCAGGAACAGAAACTTCAGAATATTTAGACAAAATTATGTCTCAAATTACTTTACCAGGTTCTATATTCTTAGCATTGATTGCTGTGTTCCCAGCTATTATTGTAAAGCTTATGGATGTACAAGCTGGTTGGGCATTATTCTTTGGTGGTACATCACTACTAATTATGGTTGGAGTTGCGATAGATACAATGCAGCAAGTGAATTCATATTTGTTAAATAAACATTATGATGGCTTGATGAAGACAGGTAAAAATAGAAAAGCAGTAGCGTAATGTAATAT
>NZ_JBGCCX010000063.1:0-53794 GCF_045105015.1 Psychroserpens sp. | reverse complement strand
AGGTAGTGGTTTATTACCAACTCTAGAGCCATCAACCTTTTATGGTATTCAAGGGTTCTTTAAAGATTTAAATAATGACGGATTTATTGATTTAATGGTGTCAGGTGATTATCATTACATTTTCTATAACAATGGAGATGGTACCTTTCAGAATGCACCAAATCCGTTTAACTCCGATCAAATTCAGTCGTTCTCTGTAGGCGATATGAATCATGATGGTTTCTTAGATATTTATGCTGGATATGCTAACGGATTAAATTCACCAAGTTCTATAAAAGATAGAATTTGGCTAAATGACGGAAACTCAAACAACTTTATTAATATTCAATTAGAAGGAACAGTAAGTAATATAAATGCTATTGGAGCCCGAGTGGAATTGTATGGTACTTGGGGTAAACAAATAAGAGATGTGAAATCTGGTGAAGGATATGGTTTAGTAAATACATATACACAACATTTTGGAATTGGCGTTAATACTCAAATTGATAGAGTTGTAGTTCGCTGGCCTTCTGGAATAGTTGATGAAATTCTTAATCCGGAAATTAATCAATTTTTACAAATTATTGAAACCCAACCAGATCCAACCTGTACTGATGGCATTCAAAATGGTGATGAAACTGGAGTTGATTGTGGTGGATCTTGTCCTGATGCTTGCCCAGAGCCTACATGTTTTGATGGCATTCAAAATGGTGATGAAACTGGTATTGATTGCGGTGGATCTTGTCCAGATGTATGTCCAACTCCAACATGTTTTGATGTTTCCATTACATTTGACGACTATCCACAAGAAACAAGCTGGTTAATTCAAGACAGTTCTGGCGCTACTGTTGCTTCCGGTGGAACCTATGGTAGTGAACCAGATGGTTCAACGCTAGATATCGAAGTTTGCCTTGATGATGGTTGTTATGACTTTATTATTAATGATACCTACGGAGATGGCATTTGCTGTGGATATGGCAATGGATCCTATGTGGTAACTGTTGATGGATCTACAGTTGCTTCTGGTGCAAGCTTCGGAAACTCTGAGACCACTAATTTCTGCTTAGGTCCTATAGTTTATACTTATAATAACAACGTTTGGTCACCAAGTGATCCTAATAATGTATCTAGTAATAATGATGCTATTGTAGTCGAATCTGGTGAAGCAGTAATTTCTATGAATACCGCAATTGATGCTATAACTGTCGAAGCAGGTGCAGCTTTAACTGTAAATTCAGGTATTACTTTATCAGCAAATACAACGACTTTAAGATCAACATCACAGATGTATTCAAGTTTAATTCTTGATGGATATGTTACAGGAACAATTAACTATGAACGTCATGTCAATATTAATGGTTCAGGTGATACTGGAAGTAATGACTTAATTTCGGCGCCATTAACAGGTCAAGAATTTGATGATTTTGTACAAGCAAATCCAAATATTGTAAACAATGGCACCTTATATTTATTTGGTCCTTTTGATAAAGTAACTGGAACATACCTGACTTATGAAGGAACAGATACAACAACTTTAAATGCAGGTGTTGGATACAGAGCAGCATCCAGTGATAACGCTACATTTACCTTTACAGGAACAGCTAATAATATTCCTATTAGTGTTGACATCATAAATTCTGGACCTTCAGAACCTGCTGAAGAAGAATGGAATCTTGTTGGAAATCCATATCCTTCTTATTTAAACGTTCAGGCTTTCTTTAATCATGAAGTGAGTACAGGTGTGAGGAATATTGAATTAATGAATGCTGGAACAGCGGCTATATATGGATATGATGGGAGCGCACAAGATGGATGGATTATTTACAATTTAGCTAACACCTCAGCATCTACAGTTATTGCTCCAGGTCAAGGGTTCTTTGTAAGTGCAGACGCAACCAATGTACCACTTTACGACCTAGAGTTTACACCAGGTATGAGAACTACTGGTACAAGTGATGATTTTATCTTAGGACGATCTCAAAATGGAACGAATTCAGTATTAAGCAAATTGATATTATCAAGTAATACAGATATTTATAGTACGAGTATTTATTTTATTGAAGGGACTACAAAAGGATTAGATAAAGGATATGATGCTAGTGCTTATGGAGGTGTGACAGGCGATTTTTCAATATTTACAAATCTTGTTGAAGATAATCAAGGTTTAGATATGGCCATTCAATCGTTGCCATCTAATGATTTCAATGATGTTGTAATTCCTTTAGGTGTAAAAGCACAAGAAGGTACCTTTTTAACTATTAGTTTAGGAAATGACTCTACGTTAGCAAATGCTGTAAACGTTTACCTTGAAGATAAGCTATTAAATACATTAACACTTTTAAATGATTCTGATTATACATTTACTCTAAATGCTGAAGTAACTGGTACAGGTCGTTTCTTTTTAAGGTACTCTAATGAAGAAATTACAACGTTAAATTCAGGGTTAGATGACATTTTAATTTATTCAAATAATTCTAGTAATGAAATTATTATAAAAGGTCAATTATCGGAGAATAACAATGTGAACATTTATGATATCCAAGGTAGATTGGTTTATACTAAAATTCTTAATAATTCAAACCTCACAAATACTTTAAATGTTAGCGCATTAAGTAGTGGTGTTTACATGGTAAGATTATCAAATGAAAATGAATATAAAACAAAAAAGATCGTCATTGATTAGAAGATTACTAAATATTATATAAAAAAAAGCAAGCTTTATAAAGCTTGCTTTTTTTGTTTAAACTAATGAAAGGTGTAATTAAATTTTCACTATTAAAATACTCTATTGTATTAAATGGAAAACACACTCCACTGAAAAGTCCAATGATTAAGTAGTAAACTAGACATGTTTTTTAGAAGCGCTTTACAACTTTACCGTTTTCTGTAATGGCACCTTGCAATATGCCTTCACTTAATTTTAGTATCACTGTACGACCATTGCGATTATTATTACTATAATCACCCGCAATTTCAATACCATCTTTGTTATAGTATCTGTACTCAAAAGTAGTTTCTACACTTGACACTTTAAATGATGATACTTGAGTATACGGATTTAAATCTTCGCCATACATTAATACACCATTTTTAAATTCTCCTACTAAAATTTTATCTTGTGCTTGACGTTTTATTCCAAAACCATTTTCACAATCACCAGTCATACAATCGCTTGTATTGTCTGCGGATACTTCATAAACTTTTTCTGAAATTGCAACATCATCTTTATAAGTTATGAGTTTTCGAGCCATCGTTTGACTATTATGCTCTAAAAAATGATTGCCTTGCTTTACACCCATTTCAAAAATGCCACTTCCTTTACCCTTTCCAAAATTATAAAATGAATACCCATCAATTTTACCTTTAGTGAAATCTGAAAACACAAAGCTCCCATCAGGATTCTGTAGATATCCTGGACCATCATACAAACCATCTTTATACCAACCTATATAAACGATTTGAGTTGTTTCATTATAATAATAACTATAACCTTCTTTACAATCACCTGATAAACATGGTCCTTCAGTTTGAGAAAATCCTATTACACTTATTAAAGTGAAGATAGTAGTAAGTATTAGATTTTTCATAGTAATATCTTTAATTTAAATTAATTTTTATTCATTTTATTTTCCATAGTATATAAAAGGCGCCCAAAATTTTGGATGACGAAGTTGGTCTCCATATTTTCCAGTTAAAAAATCTCTTTTTATTGCTGTAACGGCTTCTTTATAGCTTATTTGTTTATTAAAAGTTCTATCGTAAAACTCTTTAATAAATACACTAGTTGCATAATCATCAACAGACCATAAACTTGTTAATGTTGCATCTGCTCCAGCTTGCATTAATGAATTGTTTAACCCTTGTACAGTTTCACCTGTTGTAATTCTTCCCAATCCTGTTTGACAAGCACTTAAAATCACTAATTCTGGATTCATTTTTAAATCCTTCATTTCATCAATTGTAACAATACCGTCTTCTCCATCTTTTGGTGTAGGATAAACAGACATAGCAATTCCACTTAATTCAAATATATAGGGATGAACTGAGGCATGGCTAGCAATATGCAGTATTTTATACTTTTCTAATTCACCAGCAATAGACATTCTTTTAAGTTCATTTTCAGTCATATCAGTATTCAAACGAACATCCGTTTTATCGACTAAATTTTGAATAGCTTCGACTTCATTTTTAGTTCCTATTAAATAACTCATTGGGTCATTGCCTTGGAAACTTGCAAATGCATAATCTAAGTTTTCATTATTTTTTATACTTGTTTTTACTTTGAGTTGCAATCGTTTAACATCTGCAATATTTTGAATTACATAACTTTTGTCTGCTCTCAAGCTATATTTAGCATCACCAAAAGCTAAAACGTTTTTAGAATAAGATCGCTTAGCTTCTTTTTTTAAAGTAACTAGTGTACTACCACTAGGAATATAGCTTATCTGATAATCTTCAACTAATAATTTACCTGAATAAGGATTTCTGAACGCTTCAAAAGGAATGAAACTTAAATCTCCAGCAGGACTAATGATTAATTTATTTATGCCTTCCAAAAACTTTGCATTTGGAAACAAATAAGCCCACATTTTATTTAAAAGTACTTGTAAAGCTCCATTTTGTTGATACGTTAAATCTTCCTTAGAAGGTGATAAATAACTACGTAATACTTCAAATGAAATTTTAGAATCACCAGGTTCTGAAATGTAATTATTTGAGTACTCAGGACGTGTGGTATTTGTTGCGCTTCTAAATTCTTTAGATGCAAGACCTTTCTCAATGTATTGTATATGTCTAGGAATTCCGTTAAATAATTCGGCTATATATTTTGTATAATCTAAAAATCCTCCTCTAACTTTATCTTTTGTGATTACAAAATTAAAAACACCTGTATTATCAATAGTTCCTGTTCCTAAATAATAAATTAATGCTTCATCTGGCGCTAATGCATTCTGAATTTCTTTAACTGATTTTATTGAAGATGTGCTTTCATTTAACAAATCATTTAAAGCCTTATTTTTGAATAGTTCTGCATATTCAAGTGCTTTTTCAGGTTGACCTAATTTTATATTAGCACCTACTAATGCTGTCAAAATATCATTATAAAATAAAATAGTTTCTTTTAGAGTTTCTGAACTACCTGAAGCTCTTTTTGCATCCATTAAAGCTTTAGCTTTTTCTAAAGGAATTATCATCGATTGATAATCCATTCGCTTTAATGCCAACTGTGCCTCATTGAAATAGAAAGATGCATCTTTATCATTATCATCACGAGAATCTAACATACCCAACTCATAAGCATATTGCTCAACTACATTTGAATACTTTCCTTTTAAAAAAGGGTTGGTCTCTAATATATTTTGCATTTCAATAACGTTAGCTTTAGCCTTTTCGTTCTTTAAAACCATTTGTGGTATGTTTAAAACTACTAAAGCCTGTATTCTTAATACTGGATTTTTAACTTTAGAAATAATATCTTCAATTTGAATTAATGATTCTTTAAAATTTGTAAAATCATTTAACTCACGTAGAGCCATAGCTTTTGCTGATAGCAATTTGATTTGTTGTGGAATAAACAAGTTTCCCTTTTTCGCCAAAACCAAATCTAGGACTTCAACAAGTTGTCTATTGTTTTTTTTGTTGTTATTAGTGCTAAATCTTTCAGCTAGCATAAAAGCAGCGTTACTACCTAATTGTTTCTCTGACAGTACTTCAATGTAAGTGTCATCAACTAGATCGCTAGACAAACCATAAAAAGTTAACGCTTTGCCTATATAAAATAATAAAATTGGATAAGATAATTTTGGGATTTTCCCATCTTTATAACTGTTATAGAGAAAATCATTAAACTCTTCTATATATGTTAGTGCATTTTCTTTGGGGAAATTCTTATAATTATCATAAATCGCTTTAGCATCTCCAATTACTGGAGAAAACTTAGCTTCTAAAGATTTTAGAATCGATAAATCATAAGTTATCTTTTCTTGCATTTTTAAATCTGACTTATAAAAATTGCGATAACTAATCAATTCATCTGTCAACTTCCCACTATTGTTTACAAGTAATAAAGCAAAAAGATAATTTTCTAGAGCCTCTTGCCTATCTAAAGCACTTCCATAGATGAGAGTTGCTAAATAATGTGATGAAGCTGTATAAATTTCTAATGCTGAAAAATCAACACCTTTACGGGTGTAAATTATTGACTTTTCAGGTGTTTCTGAAGATAATAAAACATAGCCTACACGTGGAAGTACTTGGCTAGGATATGCATAAGTATTTAAAATATATTGTGCGTTTTTGAATAATTCCTCCTTTGATAAAGTTTTATCAAAAACAGCTTTTTTATACACAGGATGGTCTGAAGCATACTGAGGAAATGGTACAGGGTCAGTAAATTGCGCAGATACATTTATACTTATTAATAGGATTAAAAGTGTAATAGTATTTTTTAGTTCCATATGATTCAGTTCATTTATAATATAGGGCATCAATATTTTAGTCAAACTAGTCTAAAACATTGATTTCACAAATTACGGACTAAATGCAAAAGGAAACTATACGCAATTTGCCGTATATTTTAATAAATAAAAATCAAAAGAAAAGTATATACGTCTAAAGCTCAACTAAAAGTAAAATATTAATTAATAATCAGTTTTTTCGTAATAACATCATGATTATGAGATACTTTAATCATATAAACACCAGAACTCATTGATGATACATCAATTGTATTTGTAAACTTAGATTGATCTAATTTTCTACTTAAAATTAAGCGTCCGTGAATATCAAATAACGCTATTTTCGTTGAATCAGTTAGTATGCCCTTAATTATAATGCGCTTACTGTTTTCATTTACAGAAATGTTTAACTCATTATTTTTATTAGTTGTATTTATAGATAATATTTCTGAAGTGTATCTTAGAAAGAAGCGACCTGTACCAAATAAATCCGTCATTGGTGTAAACCTGTATTCTGATTCATTTAATAAGGTTAACGAATTATTTAAGGTGTCTTCAAGGTAAACATTTATGTGTGTTGCTAATGATGAATTGTCATCTAGTTTTATTGTTAATATATCACCAGCTATCGCATTTATACCAATTGGTACAACGACATCATTGAAGTCGTTATATGGTAATGACTGAATGGCGATATCTTGACCTTGATTATCTTCAACTAAGTTTGTGAATATTGAGAATTCTACTGAAGCACCATCATAAGTTTCTGCGTCATATCCAGAATCTAAACCTCTAGTCGTTCCTTCAATAAAATAGATACTTGTATGAGTCGTTTTAGTTGCATTTGATAGTTTCAGTTTGCTTAACACTGAATTAGAACTATTTGCAGATCGACCCAAAATAAAATCGTCACTAGTACCTGTAGAGCGCATTGCTGGCGTAAATTCTAAGTCGTAAAGCGTTACATTCGTTGGGTTTGCACTTACGAAGAATCCTTGACCAGGAGCAATTACTGTAGATGCTGTGGTGTTAGCTAAGTTATAAATCACCCAATCATCTACAGCGTTTCCATCATATCCATAAATTGCAGCGGTACCTGTGTTCATTAGATTAATATTTTTCACACCAGTACTTACTTCATGGTTAAGAAACGCTTGAACGTTTAAATAAGAAGGATACGGATTTCCTACAAGGTTCCATTCTGCTTCCGTAGGTCCAGAATTCGTGATATTATTTGTTATCACTCCGTTATTAGCAGTTCCTGTAAAGGTAAATGTGCCATTATCACTAGATGCCGCTCTATACCCAATACCTGGATTTAAAGTTATAATTTCAGTTCCAGCAAAGATTAAATAATCACCAGTAACTTTATCAAAAGGACCGAACAGATATAAGGATCCATTGTTTAAGATATTTGGATTGGCTATAGCAAAATCGTCGAATTGTTGACCTGTTAGAGGCGCCGAAATTAAATCGTTACTACCAGTAGTACCAGAACCATTAATATTAACATGACGTTCATAGTTAATTGTTCCTGTAACTGAGCCATCTAAAATTAAACTAGAGTAAGACGTTGAGCTAGATTTTAAGGTAAGTTTATTAAGCGTTGTTAGGTTCACAGCTGAATTAATTGTGAGTCCACCACCAGGATTTACTGTCATATTATTACATGTTGTATTGGTATTGATTATTGCATTACCAGAAGCAATAAGAATATCATCACTAGCAGTAGCAACACCGTTTGGATCAGTAGGAGACCATCCGTTATCATAAGTATATGCGAAATTAGAATCTACACAGAATGACGTTGTTTCAGTAAATATGCCACTGTAAGGACCAGCACCTCCATAAAAGACATAGTATACCATGTCGCTTTCAAAAATATAGCCTCCACCATTAATTCCATCACCAGCAGTGTCGTACACATTTAACGTATGCTCTCCAGCCGTAAGTGGAATATTATAAGTTTTAATGGCATACACATCTGCAAACGAATACCCTCCACCTGAAGCAACTATTGTATTGGTATTATCTCTTATATCCCAACTTGTATGTTGTGGCATAAAATCTAAAAAAATAGTTAATATAAAATTACCACTAGCAGAACATGGTAGTAGTGTTGTTACGGTTTCTACATTACTAAATCCAGATTCGTTACCACTATCATCTATTGCTCTCACTCTAAAATTATTCATAGAACCTGGAGATAAATTTGTTGCATTATAAGATGTATTAGATACGGTTACCAAATACGTACTGTTTAGATATACTTTATAACCAGTTACAGTAAAGTTATCGGTAGCAGCATCCCAACTTAAATCTGCGGTGGTTTGGGTTGTATTAGTGCTTGTAAGGTTTGTGGGATTACTAGGATCTATAGTATCTATCCAAAAGGTTTCCACATTGCTTAATCCTGAAATATTTCCTGCCGCATCAAAAGCACTTACTGTAAAATCATGAGTCATATTTATGGGCATCGTTAAATTTCCATTGCTATAATTTGTGCTAGTGGTTGTCCCTATTAAAGTTGTACCGTTGTAAACATTATAACCCATGACACCAATATTATCTGTAGATGCGTCCCAAGTGAGGTCTATATTATATTGTGTGAAGTTTGAACCGACAAGGTTTAAAGGTGTTGTTGGTGGTATGGTATCTGTAGACGCTACACCTACTCCAACAGCATCCCAAGCTTGCGTCGTCGCAATCACTTCGGGAGCGCCTAATCCATGTATGTCGATTGCAGATTGAATAGCACCTACACGTGCATCAAAAAAGTTAGAAGTTGGTGTTAAATAGACGGTTAAATTACGATAAGCAATTTCGGCAGCCAGTATCTTTCCAATACCAGTAACAGTATAACTATCGTTATTATCATTTGTGCCAGTTCCGCCTTCAGACAGTAAATAAAACCATTTGTTCTGTACTCCTGAATTTGTATGTACACCAAAACGATCTGAAGGTGAGGTATGCCAATGTTGCCCTAGATACGTATCTGGATGGTTTTTTGATTTAGGATTTGACATGGATCGGAACGCTTCATTCGGATCTATATGAACTGCGTTACCAGCCAGCCAATCATTTACACCTTGCTGTGCGAAATTTTCTGTCATTTCTCCAAAAATATCTGCAAACGATTCGTTTAAAGCTCCTGATTGATACGAATAAATTAAACCTGCAGAATGCTGTACAACACCATGTGTAATTTCATGTCCAACAATATCTATGGCAACCAATTCATTAAAAGTACTGGTAGGAAAACCGTTGTAGGTCATAACGCTTCCGTTCCAAAATGCTTTATTGGGAAAGTTCATGTTTCCGTAATTTACATATGATTTAAGAATTGTACCATTATCATCAAAAGAGTTACGTCCATGTCTTTGAAAGTAATAGTTATAAGTCTGTTCAGTTCCCCAATGTACTTGAACAGCATCTTGATTTGAATTAAAGTTATTAGTAACACTCGTTATATCTTGTCCGTTAGCGTAACCAATAGCATTATTCATTTCAAAAGTTTGTATGCCATTACCGCTAGTTGTTTGACGTAATCTATAGGTGCCTCCAGTTAGTTCTGCTTTGAATGTTTGCTGACCATTATAGAGTGTCATTCCCATAACAGTTTCATCTGCATGCTGAATTTTACTATTCTCAAAAATAATGGCTCCAGTTTGTGCATCTAGATACAAATCAGCACGATATAAAGGTTTTTCTGCATAGATGTCTAGTTTGTAAGCTAATCGATTTGTAGTGCTAACTCTTTCCGTTTTAGGAAGGATAACTAAGGTAGGCATAGGACCATTATAATCCATGTTTTCATAATAAAATACATCTAAGTCTTCTACAAATTTTTCAGCATTTATAAGTTGTTTTGCCTTTGAAACAGCTTCAAAAGCTGAAATTAATGGTGTTGTATTTATGTTTTCTATCGGATAGAATTCTCCGTTAATTGAAGTCAGTTTTTGGTTTTTTGAGTGCACTTTATAAATCGCAAACTCAACAGGAATACCATTGTAGTATTGTTGATAGGTTTCATGCTTCATTCCTATATTATCTACTTCAGATTTAAGCTGTACAAAAGTTATTTGATCTGATGTTTCTAAAAATTGTTTTAAGACATGAGTTCCATCGGTAAAGTTAAGCTCTTCATTGGCATTAAATGTGACATGTTGAACAACTCCTTCTTTATTAACAATACGAGAATTTATAGAAGACAATAAGGGTTTATCTTGAGCGCATACACTAAACACAACAAACTGTAATAACAATATAAGTCTAATGTTTTTCATGGTGATGTGATTTACTGTCTGAAAACTATTTTTTAACTCGCTTTAAAAACCAATTGTTCAAGTTCACTAAATGCTGTCTTCTGTGAACCTTTTAATAGCACTTCTTTTATACCACCAGCTGCTATTTCTATCATATTTCTATGAGCTTTAACGCTTTTTCCAAAATAAGTATTCATCATTTTATTAGGAATGATATGATTTATTTTAACTGTGTTCTCATTAACAAAAAACGCTTTTATGGCATGCATTCCGTTTTTCTTAAGAACGATACATTGTTTCATTTGTCCATTATCATCAGTTCTCATCTCCCAAATATCGTAGGTTTTAGAACATCTATAAATGGATTCCTTATTTAAAAAGTCTTTAAGTTTATCTAAAGAATTATAATCGTTTTTGATCTCTATTAAATTTTCCATAATTGAATTGTTATTTTAAAAATTAAAAAGCCACTTTAACGTTTAAGGAAAAGTGGCTTTACTTCCTTGATTTAAATGACCCTAATTAATCAAAATCTTTTTAGTGATTATCCCTCTGTCAAAATCAAGTTTTATAATATAAATGCCTTTTTCATATGTAGATGTTGCAATTGTACTGTCATTTCCAGTAGCAACCTTAGCGCCTAAAACATTATAGATGGTATAGTTCTCTAACTTTAAATGAGTTGGTGAAATCACTTTTATTTGATTTGAAGTCGAAGTAATTTTAACACTATTAGCGAATTCAAAATCGGAAATATTTAATGTTACAGATGCAAAATTTATCCACTGTGCAGCGATGTAATCATTTTCGGTACCATTAGGTATGGTTAAATTGATATTGCTACGATCTCCACTAATATGAAACGTATCATTAGTACCAGTGGTAATTGAAGGAGGCACTGTTGCCAATGAAGTAACACTGGTTAATGGATTTGCAGCAAAAGCTACTGCTCCAATGTTCGTTACATTTTCTGGAAAAGTAACACTTGTTAAATCATTATCTGCAAATGCACCTATACCAATGATTGAAACATTACTACCTAATGTGATATTTGTTAAATCATTAGTTACGAATGCCTGACTTCCAACGTTAGTGACACTATCAGGAATAGTTACAGTAGTTAAGTTATTTGTATTAAAGGCAGATATTCCAATACTGGTAACACTATTAGGCAGGTTTATATTAGTTAATCCTTTATCAAAAAAAGCAGCATCACCAATTTCTGTAACAGCATATACATCTGTTAAAGTTGTTATTGTAGCAGGTATGGTAACTGTTGTTCCATTGGATGAATCATAATCTGTAACCTCAAGTGTAGTCGTTGAAGGAATAACTTCATAAACCATTTTAAAACCAGTCCAAAGCGCTCCAGAATCCGTAACATATTCGTCTGTAGTGCCATTAGGTACAACTAAATTTATATTACTTCGTGTTCCAAATCCACCTTCTCCAAATGTATCTGGGTTTCCTCCTGTTGTAATTGTTGGTGGTATTATGGCTTCAGAAACTACACAAGTTAAAAAATTATTACCTGCAAAGGCTTGAGCTCCAATTGATGTGACGCTACTCGGAATCACAACACTTGTAAATTGGTTATTAAAAAATGCCCCTGATCTTATCTGAACAATAGAATTAGGAATAATTACGCTAGTTATTGGGTTGCTTATAAAAGAATTAGTGTGAATTATGGTTACATCAAAGGTTGTTGCATTATAGTTAACCGTAGTTGGTATTATTACTTCGCTACCACCATTCATATCATAATCTCTGATCATTACTGTGTTTGGTGTTATTGAAGTCACTTCATAAGTAATAAAATTGTCAATAAAAGTATCTCCAACTGCTGGATTTGCTTCTGTAATTGGATTGAAACCTGTCCATAAAGCACCAGCATCTGTTACATAAGCTCCCATAGTATTAAATGGTATATTTAAAGCTATACTATTTCGGTTATTACTAAAAGTATCATTAGTACCAGTCACAATAGTTGGTGGTATTGAAGCTAAAGAGGTTACACTAGTTAAAGGGTTATCTTGAAAAACATTAATATCAATATTAGTGACACTATTTGGTATTGTAACGCTAGTTAATTGATTGTGTCGAAAAGCAGCATTCCCAATAGTGTTTAAACCACTTCCTAAACTTAGACTATTAATATCATTATAATCAAATGCTTGGTTGCCGATACTTGTGACACTGTCTGGAATAGTAATACTAGTTAAACCACAATTAAAAAAAGCGCTATTCCAAATATCCACAACACCATTTTGAATAGTCGCATTAGTCATATTATTATTATCTGAAAAGGCGGAATTTTTAATAGTGTTAACATTACCCGAAATGGTTACACTTATTAGTTGATTAAGTCTAAAAGCTTCAAAACCGATACTCGTAACACTATAAATGTTGGTATTATGTGGCACAGTATCAGGTATAGTAACCACATTACCTCCAGCTGTATTATAATCTATAGCTTCAACTGTATTTGGTGAAATAGAAGTTATTTCATAACTTATAAAGTTGTCAGTAAAAGTATCTCCAACTGTTTGTGAATACCCAATCATTGATATTATTAGAGCTGTTAAAATTAGTAGTTGTTTTTTCATAATATTTGGTTTTAAATTAAAGTTTATAGTAGATTTTTTTTTTTTTTTTTTAATCCATTTTAATGAGTTCACCATTTAGTTTGTAGTAAAAGCTGAACGTTGTGCCACCATTTTCTGGTTTTAGATTAATAGCGTATTCTGTTATAGATATATCTCCATTTTTTGGAAATTTCACATGTGCAATACTTAATTTTGGATTACTAAGATTTTTTTCAGCCTTTAATTGTTCAATAGATTTCTCGACTAATTCACCTAGTTTTGATAGACTAATTTTATCATTCAATTGAAACATAAAATCAGAAGCTTTTGTGCCTTGTGGTACTTCGAGTGTGATTTCTGAATTTTGTTGCCATGAATCTTGAGATAAGTTCCATTGTCCCATAGTTAAAGATTCTGGACTTGCAGTGACTGTTACGCTAATTGAATTCCCTAGAGATTCATCATAGATAATTGCTAAATCTGTATAGTAAGCAGTGTCACCGAATTTTGATTTTAGCTCATTTTCAATTATTGCAAAGCCATCTGCATTGGCCTCTTGATGACTTGTTTGACTTCCGCATGAACTGAATAGTATTATGACTATTAGCGTTAAGAAAAGTTTTAAGTAGGTTAACTTCATCATAGATTTCGATTTAATGCTAAAGTATATGCAGTAAACAACCTATGAAACAGCGAATCTATTTCTGTTGCTTCAAAATAAATAAACGCTAGAGTTAAAAATATATGTGTTTAATAAACTACTTATGAATAAGTATGTAATAATAAAATATAGCAGCTACGATAGATTGGCTTTTAAAAATGCTGATAAAAAAGCTTCCTTTTTTCTAGTTGATACTGGGATTTTTCGACCATTTTTCAAATAGATTACACCAGATTTGTCATACTTATCTATGAATCTTAAATTCACCATAAAAGATTGGTGAGGTCTTGTGAAGTTAGCTTTTAGCAATTGACCTTCAAATTCTTTCAATGTTTTAGATACCATATACTTCTTTCCATCTAAACAATAAAATGTTGTATAACCTTTATCTGTTTCACAATAGAGCAATTCTTTTAAATTAAGCACTTGAAAACTGTCTTGCAAGGATAAGATTAGATTAGAGTTTTCATTGTTCCAAATTTGTCTAGTATTTTGAATTTTTTCTTTTTGTTCTGCTAATGGCTGTTTCTCTACTTTTTGAAGCGCTGTCTTTAATTCATCAATATCTACAGGCTTTAACAAATAATCTACTGCACCCATTTTTAGTGCTTTTAATGCGTACTCTTCATAAGCAGTAATAAAAATCACTTTAAAATTTTGATATTCAGTAGCCTCTAAAAAATCGAAAGCATTCCCATCTGGAAGGTTAATATCTAAAAAAATAAGTTCAGGTTCGCATGCTTTGGAAACAATAATAGCTTCCTTAACCGTTTCACATTCACCTACAACATCAACTTCAAACTCAACTAGATTTAATAAATTAATCAAGCCTTTTCTAATATAAGATTTGTCTTCAACTATTAATGCCTTCATGATATAATAAGAATTTTATATGGTATAACAAGCGTAACTATAGTACCTTGTTCTTTGTATTTTTGCCGATCTTCTATCGTGACTTTTCCTTCTGTTTTAAAATCTTTCGAAAGCATTTTTAATCGTTCTGAAGTTATGGTAGTTGCCAACGATTTTTTATGTGATTTATCATTTTGTTTTTGTGCATTAATTCCAATTCCATTATCGATGACTGTACAGATTAGTTTCTTGTTTATATAATTGAGCTTTATATCAATTTTTCTGTTTTCCTTTTGATTTTTAAACGCATGCTCTATTGCATTTTCTATAAAGGGTTGAATGAGCATAGGTGGTATTTCAAACAAGGAATCATCAATAGTTTCATCAACCAAAATAGTATATAAATAGGATTGACTTACTTCTAAATTCTGAAGCTCTAAATAGTTATTTACTGCAGTTAACTCTTGATGAAGTGGCACCATTTTATCACGTGAATTTTCAAGAGTAATTCGCAATAGTTTAGAAAATTTAGACAAATATAATACGGCTTTTTTATCTTCTTTATTTAATATCATACCTTGTAAAACAGACAACGAATTAAAAATGAAATGTGGTGTCATTTGAGAACGCAAAAGCTTTTGTCCGATTTCAATATTTTGTGCTTTTGTTTTAATATTTGTAAATTTTAAGTAGAAAATAATTCCTCCTAATACAATTGAAATTAATAGAAAAACAATAATTGCCCATAAATAATTTTGCTTAGATTTTTCTAAATTTTTATTTGAGGCTGTCACAGTTTTTTTAAGTTGTAACTCTCTAATACTAGCAGAGTCTAAAGCTTGTTTATATTTGTATTCGTATTCTAACTGTGTTATTTTTTTAATATTTTCATTATTAAAAAGGCTGTCGTTTATAATTTTAAACTGTTGATGACTTTCTAATGCTTTTTTATACTTTTTTGTTTTTTCATATATAGTTGCAATGGTTCCGTAAGCTAATTTTTGCTGTGTTAGAAGTTCTAAATCATCTGCTATTTTTTTTCCTTTTTCTGCTTGATCTAAAGCTGTAGAATAGTCTTCAAGTAAAACATAGGTTCTAGCTAAGCCAACATGAGCTTGGCAAATTTGAACTTTATCTTCTGTCAATAAACTTATCTTTAAATAACTTTTATGATGTTCTAAAGCTTTTTTAGGTTGTTCCATTAAGAGATATAAATCTCCAAGTTGATAATGACAAGCACCTATTTCTGACTTTTCGTTGATTTCTTTGCTTAAACTCAAAGACTCCGTCATGTAGTCTAAAGCTTTGGGAAACTCTTTTAAATCGGCATAAACTGCTCCTTTATTTACTAAACAACCAGCTATATTACGTTTATTCTTTAATTCTCTACTAATTGCCAGTGACTCGTTTATAAACTCTAAGGTTTTATCATATCGCTTGAGCTCATAATACACAGCACTCATGTTATAAGTAATTGTTGCTATACCTCTCTTATTATTGTCTTTTCTATATATACTTAAACATTTATTAAAATATTGTAATGCTTCTGTATATTTGCCTTGATTAAGACAGATACTTCCTATATTATTTAAAGTTCCTAAGCTTAATTTTTCTCTACCTAATTGCTCTCTTAAGTCACATGCTTTTTTGAAAAAAACAATAGCTTCATCAAAATCACCTTTTCTATAACTAAGAATTCCTAAATTATTAAGCATATCTGCTTGGCGTAACTTGTCGTCATTTTCAATGAAAATATTAATTAATTTTTCATAATAACCTTTAGCCTTATTGGAATCATTATTATAATATGCGATTTCAGCCAAACATATATAAGAAGCATTAATACATGACTGACAACTTATCTCCTCAAACAATTTAAGGGCTTTATTTGCTGACAATTCTGCACTATCTAATTCTGATTTCTTTATTTGATTATGACCAATTCTTAAAAAGCTTTTCCCTTCACCTTTTACGAAATTAAGTTGCTTTGATAGAGCATATGCTTCTAGAGCTTTTTCATCAGATTTTATAATATTAAAACTGGAGTAGCCATAAGCAAGTTTATTTAATAAATTCACTTTAGTAGTATCGTTCAGTTTATGATTTTGAAGTATATTTTCAAGACTATCTATGACTTTCTCTTGAGAAAAAGAAAGTTTCACAAAAGAAATAAGGAACACTAAAAAAAGAAATGATTTAAAATTGAATTTCATATTAAAAACAGAACTATTACAAGCAATTAACGATTAAATATTGAAGATAAAAAATCTAATTAATCATATATATTAGATATAAAGAGAAGAATAAATTTTCGCTTGGCATCAAACAATATTTGCAATGTTTGAACCAATATGCGCACTACTGCTTCTTTTGCAAAAACATTTAACTCATTTTTACACTTTTTTTACATTTATTTTTAAAACGAATTCACGATTGCTTCTATTTTTGGTAAAAACAAATTTAGTATCCAAACTATGTTAGCACTAAAAAAATGTCTATCAATTAAAACCATTATCGCTATAGTAATAATGACTGTCACTTTATTATCATGTATTGAAAATAAGCATGATAATAATATCATTAACAAAGCCGATAAAATTGAAGAACTTATAAATTTATATACAGATTATGAAGGTTTTAATGGCGCAGTTCTTGTATCACACGATAATAAAATCATTTATAAAAAAGGATTTGGGTATGCTAATATGGAATGGGATATTCCAAATAATACAGATACAAAGTTTCAAATTGCTTCTTTAACGAAATCATTTACTGCCATGTTAATCATGCAGTTAGTTTCAGAAAACAAATTAGATTTACATCAGCCTATTTCAACCTACTTAGAAAAGTATCCTAAAGAAAATGGAGATCAAATAACTGTTCATCATTTACTTACACATTCTGCTGGAATTGATCGTGATCCTTCAAATAAAGAAAAGTATAATAGACCTGAAGCTATGGTAAATCAATTTGCTGATGTTCCACTTGAATTTTCTCCAGGAGAAAAATTTAAGTACAGCAATTCTGGTTATACGCTCTTAGGATACATTATTGAATCCATTACAAATAAGCCTTATGAAGAGGTCTTAGAAGATAAGATTTTTAAGCCTCTCAAAATGAATAACACAGGATTTTTCAGACATAGAAAGCTTCTTAAAAATATGGCTTCTGGTTATATTGTAAGTTATGGAGAATACTTTGATAGCGATGCTTCTGATAAATCAACAGCATATGCTGCTGGTGCAATTTATTCTACTGTTGAAGATTTAGCACTATGGGATCAAGCCTTAAATACCGAAGCATTATTACCAAAACATTTAATGGAACTTATCTTCAGAAAACATATTGAAGATACAGAAGAAGGAGGATATTATGGTTATGGTTGGGAGTTTAAAAACAAGCCCATAGGTAATACTAAAGAAACTATTCAAACTGTTGGCCATAGTGGCTCAATTGATGGTTTTCGTGCATTATACAGCAGAATTCCTTCACAAGATGCTTCAATTATATTGCTAAATAATACAAATCGTGCCTTTCTTAATTCGATAACTAAAGCTATAATCGCCATATTGAACGAGAAACCTTATGATTTCCCCTTAAAACCATTAGCCAAATTCATGACTAAAATCATAAAAAAAGAAGGTATTGATAAAGGCATTCAATTTTATAAAACACATAAAGATTTACCAGACTATTACATAAGTGAGCAAGAACTTATTGTTGCAGGATACAAATTCTTACATTCAGGCAATGCAACTTATGCTGCTGAAGTCTTTAAGCTAAGTACTGAAGTATTTCCTAATAAAGATAATCCTTTTGATAGTTATGCTGAAGCGCTTAGAGCTTTAGGTGAAAAAGAAAAAGCAATAAAAAACTATAAAAAATCATTAGACTTGAATCCTAAAAACATGAATGCAGTAAAAATGTTAAAGGAATTAGGTTTTACTTATAGTGTTGAATTATTAAATGCTGATGATACTTGGGGAAAAGAAATTATTACATTTCCAATAGATTGGGCTCCAAAAATGACAGTAACAGGGTTTGAAGAACTCCGATTTGCTCCAGAATGGTCAAATATAAATCATAATGATTTTTGGTCACTTGCCATGGCTTGGAAAATAAATACTCCTTCTGAAATTTCTATAGACAACCTCCAGAAAAATATTGAAGGCTATTTTGATGGATTAATGATCCCAAATCATTGGTCTGAAAATTTTCCTAAACCAAATTTAAAACTAAAGCCTATTTCTGAAAGTGACAATAGTTCTGAATTTAAAGGTAAGATGATTCTTTTTGATGGTTTTCATACTGGGAAACAGGTTACATTGAACATTACAGGCAAACAACAATTTTGTAAATCCACTGAAAAATCAGTTATCATATTTAAGTTCTCTCCAAAACCATATGACAAACCTATCTGGAAACAACTAAATAATATAACTATTAAAGATGAGCCTTGCAATTAATTATTTAAAGGGTTTCCTTATTAAAAAAGCAGGTTTTACAAACATTTGACATTCATTTGACATTTTAAATACTATAATTAACTAGTTTTAGACATCATCAAAAAACAACTTAGATATGAAAAGACAAGACGTAATTTTAGTCGGTATTATTTTAGCCTTAATAATAGGAGGTGTTAGCCTTTTTAGTTGGAATACAGCTCCAACTAAAGACATTGTGAAAAAAGAAAATATTGTCATTCTGGAATCGAACCAAAATATGGTAACAAATGAATTTAAAATATTCTCCGATTTTATCTATGATATTGGCCCTCGATTTGGAGCAATAAAAAAATCTGAAATTGAAAAGATTACATCAATCAATGGATTCCTAAACAAAGAAACGATACAGAATATTGTAAATGTAAAATCTACCAGCTTTATCATTCTTAAAAATGATGAACCTTCTGAAATGACAATTGATGGAAAATCTGCAACATTTAATAAAGCGCAATTAAAGTTTATAAAATCAATCCACTACTCTACTAATTTTGCATTACGTGTTGAATATGAAGAAAAAGAACCGAAATCTGGATACATATCTGATAATTATAGTTCTCCTTACCTTACCATCGTACCAGAACAACAAGCAAAATATTCAGAAGGTATAGATGCGCTTAAATTATTTTTAAAAGAAAGCTGCCAGACTGTTTTGATAGGTGTTGATCCAGAAAAATTAAAACCTGCAAAACTTTATTTTACTGTGACTAAAGATGGAGCTGTTGAAAATATTAGCTTAGATAGAGATTCTGGTTATCCTAATGTTGACAAAAAAATGATAGAACTTATCAAAGAAACTCCTGAGAAATGGATTCCTGCAAAAAATATGGATGGCGAAAATGTAGATCAAGAATTAGTGGTGTCTTTTGGATTAATGGGTTGCTAATTAATATCAAGTTATTTCAATCAAGGTCATGTAATTAAAAATTTATGACCTTTTTTTGACCTCTACACATAGTTTAATTTCTATATTGTAATAGTCTATTTTCTATATAGTTATGATTTTAATAAAATATTAATCAGATTAACATTCTATTTGAAAATTAAAGAGATCTAATCCATATATTTGAAAGTTAATTGCTTTTAAATTTGAAGAAGTTCCTATTACTAATTTTGGTTGCTACTCAACTGTCTTATGCACAAGTTGGAATTGGAACCACAAATCCAGATCCATCTGCTGCCTTAGATATAAGTTCTACGTCTGGCGGTTTATTACTCCCAAGAATGAACTTAACAGAACGCAATGCAATTCTTTCACCTGCAACAGGTTTACTTATTTATCTTATCGATGGTAGCCAACAATGCTTACAGGTATATAATGGTACTGGCTGGGAAAATATTTATTGCCCAACAACGAATACAATTCCTTATGCTACTAATGTAGGTTTTAGTGGAACCTTTAGTATTGGAAATACGCTAACGGGTAATTATAATTATCTAGATAACGAAGCTGATATTGAAGATGTATCGTTGTTTCAATGGTATCGTGCAGATGATGCCTCAGGAACAAACGAAGTTGCCATACTCAGTGAAAACACAATCTCTTATACAACTTCTGTAACCGATAATGGTAAATATCTCGCCTTCGGAATTACACCTATTGCTCAAACTGGAGCCTTAATAGGAAATGAAGTTAAAAGCAACTACCAAGGTCCTATTTCAAACATCTCTAATGTTGCGAGAATAAATGAGTTTCATTATGATAATGCTGGAACAGATATAAATGAATTCATTGAAATAAGGATTACCGAAAATTTAGCAAATCAACCTACAGACTTATCTCAATACTCAGTAGTTGTATATAATGGTTCCAACCAATCTGATTATGCAACTGAAACCTTAAACAATCTCACTCAAACTTGTGACGCTACAAACTGTTATTACGTTTGGGACATTGCTCTACAAAATGGAGCTCCAGATGGCATTGCATTAAGTGGTCCTTCTGGCCTCATAGAATTTATAAGTTACGAAGGAAGTTTTACCGCTGTTTCAAGTATTGCAAATGGAGTTACTAGTATTGATGTTGGTTTATCTGAAACTGGCGCTACTACCGGAAACGGTTCTATCGAACGTACGAACAGTGGTACATGGACATCTAATGCAAATGCAAATACTAAAGGTACAGCTAACAGCTTATGATACGATTTCGCCAATCTATACTTTTAATATTTTGTCTAGCACTTAATATATCAGCTTGGTCTCAAGTTGGAGTGAACACTAGCAACCCTGATAATTCTTCAGCCTTAGATGTTACAAGTACAACTAAAGGTGTTTTACCTCCTAGAATGACTAGCGAACAAAGAGATAACATAATGGTTACTACTGCTTCTGCTGGACTCATTATTTTTAATACAGATTCACAGGTTTTAAATATATTTGATGGCACCAAATGGCACGCTATAACTACAGATTCTAGTGAATTAGTCTGCTTAACTGCTACTACTTTTAATGAGTTTTTAGTGTGCTTACAAACCAACTACACACCAAATCAAACACTTGGCTACGGACCAGCGAGAGATGTACTCTATGGAAATATAGACGTTAATTCTAGTACCTTAGAATTGTCTTGTATTTATACAGATTTCTCTGTTGTGATGGATTATAGTACAGATCCAGATCCTAGCAGTCATGCCTTCAATCAAGGCATAAATACGGAACATGCTTATCCGCAAAGTATGGGAGCTGGTGATGAACCAGCTAGAAGCGATATGTTTAATATTTTCCCTAGTCGGATTGAAGTAAATTCATCAAGAAGCAATTGTCCTTATAATGATATAATAGATATTGATACGGAATCATGGTTTTATCTCAATCAAGAACTAAACTCGGTGCCTTCTACTAATATGAATCTATATTCTGAAAAAGATAATGATGCAACTTACGCTAGTCTTCAAGCTAGCCAGCAATGTACATTCGAACCGAGAGAAGATAAAAAAGGAGATATTGCAAGAGCAATATTCTATTTCCATGCGATTTATAATGCTTCAAATCAAAACACGTATTTGTCTTATGCTAATGATGCTTTTTTTTTTTTTATGAAATTTACACTTCTGCAATGGCATACTGATGATCCTGTCGATCAAGAAGAAATAGATAGAAACAATGCTATAAAACTTCAACAAGGAAACGACAATCCTTTTATAATAGATGCTACATTAGCGTCTAGAGTTTACAATTAAGAAAATCATAAATTACAATTCGTTAACAATATCTTTCATTTTAATTTTCTATATTCGGCAATCAAAAAAATTAGCGTCTTTAATTATTAGTATGAAATCTCTTTTTACATTCTTCCTAACTATACTTACTTTCAGCGTTTATAGTCAAAAAAATCCTGACCTGAATATTGTAGATGAATTAGACTTCGAAGTTTTAAAAAAAGTTGATTCTACCGAAACCATTCTTACTAAAGACACTCTTAACGCTATTATTCCAAGAGATATTAAATCTGAATATTGGGATCATACCGTTTACAATCCTTTCAGAGACGAAGTAGTTGTATTCCCTTTACAGTTAAAATTTGAAGATTCTACATATGCATCTCCAATTGGAAAAGACAAAGTTGTAACATCTCGTTATGGTTGGCGAAGAGGTCGTGCCCATAAAGGCATTGACATTGATTTAATTACTGGAGATAGCCTATTTGCTATGTTTGATGGTATAGTTAGAATGTCTAGATATTCTAGAGGCCATGGCAAAACTGTTGTTTTAAGACATTATAATGGTTTAGAAACAGTATATGCACATTTATCAAAATATGGTGTTAAAGAAAATGACACCATAAAAAAAGGAGAATATATTGGTAAAGGTGGAGTTTCTGGAAACGCAAGAGGAAGTCACTTACACTTAGTTGTAAATTACAAAGGCGTAGCTATAAATCCTGAATATCTATTCGAGTTTGATGCATCTAATGCAATAAGATCAAAAGAAATATGGGTGACACAGCAATGGACGCGTCCTTATGTACACAACTCAAAAAGACAAAGTAAAATTATTCCATTATTAACTGAAGCTGAAGCAGTTGCTAGTTTAAAAAAGCAAAAGAAAATATATGTTGTTAAACGTGGTGATACCTTATCACGCATTTCTATAAATAATAATATATCAATTGCAGCCATTTGCAAAACCAATGCAATTAGCAAAACCTCAGTAATTAAACCTGGTCAAAAATTAGTAATCGAAAAGTAAACAGTCTTATTTAGTGCTATCTGAGTTAGAGTTTAAGACAATATTTTTTTGAACCACATACATATCATCTACTATTTCCAGTTTTAATATTCTTGTAGGATCTCCCTTTTTAGCTAAACGTTTACGACATGTTTTTGTTAAAAAAGGATCGTCATCAAATAAAAATGATTCAAGTTCATAAGCTGCTTTAGAAGATTCTTTAACTATTGGAAATAATTGTTGCATCTGATTATAGCGTCGGTCATTACCAGGAACATATGTATAAAACGTATAACTACCATCTGAATCTGTTTTTATCCAACCTCTATTATGAACATAACGCTTTTCATTATTATATCTCAAATCAAAATCACCATTTTCATCTGCTTGGTCAATGTATAGAATTACATCTTTTGCTGGAGTTATACCATCACTTTCAAATATAATACCTGAAATTTTTAATTTATTAGATTTAGAATCAAAACCTGGGATAGTATCTGTGTTACTTAATTGAAGTTCAGTGTAGTCATAAATCGGACTCCTTTTTAGATAATCTTCAGAATTATCAATAGAATCTTGAGCGCTGATAGAACAATTAGAAACTACGAAACAGAATAAACAAAGAAATGTGATAACGTTTTTCATTTTGGTTAA
The DNA here is from genome assembly GCF_045105015.1 of Psychroserpens sp. Taxonomy (GTDB): domain Bacteria; phylum Bacteroidota; class Bacteroidia; order Flavobacteriales; family Flavobacteriaceae; genus Psychroserpens. The sequence goes on along the minus strand of NZ_JBGCCX010000063.1, from coordinate 29,671 downwards.
GCATTTTGGGTTATCTCAAATGTCTATGATTTCTATCTAAAAACTTAAAATAATCGAATTAACGTATAGTTAGTCCGACGAAATGAACCTATTTGTAAAATCTACCGATATAATACAACCCAGTTTTACATCATTAGAGTTAATTCAAACGACTTAATAAAAAACCAAAAACGTTGCCAAAAACTTAAAATCAAGTGTTTTGTTCCGCTGTAAATCACAAAAACCAACCATAGCATTTCATCGTAAAAATATGCTTTTAATCCAGTAATAATGCAGTTTATCTAATAAATACGTATTTTATGTATTAAAAAAAAACAGAAAAAATCTTTATTTTTAGTTGTTTTTTTTAATAAAATGTATAGATTTGTTTCACCCAGATTAACTAAAAACCATAAAATGAAAACAAAATCTACTTTATTAATCCTTACTTTTTTCTTGATGACTAGCATGGGTTTCGCTCAAAATAAAAAGACGTCATCTAAGAAAAATCAGTCCATGAATATTATTAGTGGCAAAGTAAATATTTCCAAATACCATAGTCATGATGAATTAGACCGAATGTCTAAAGGTGAATTACTTGGCTTATATACAGAACGTATCAAAGTTATTGTCAACATTTTACCAAATATTGCATTTGCGACTAAACCAGGAATAACCATGTCAGATCTTGGAATACCAGATACAAAAGAAAACAAAAAAGCTTTAGAAAATAATGTGGATGCTTCAGTTAGCTATTTTGATAGTACAATTGAATTTCAAAAGACAATTTTACCATATTCCGATACTAGAGATTTAATTGCTGCTATTCTTTTTTATGAAGAAACTTTAAAATCTCTACATACTTACAACGATTATAAATCTGATTAGTCTCTAATTATAAGTGTTAGTTTTAATTTATGAAGCCTCGATATTATATTAATATTGAGGCTTTTTTCATACCCATTACTAATAGAATGATATGCAATGATTTATTTATCTGTATCAACTATTAAATTTCAAAACAAAAAACCAAACATTATTGTAAGAATTTTCACTAACTTAAGTCAAAAAGATGTATTTCATCGATATTTTTTGCATTTCATAAGTATAAACCCTATGTTTGGGACATATATTTAAGTGCCCACTTATCTAAACTAAACGAACTTGACTACTATGAAAAAAATTACTCAAATCGCACTTTTGTTCTTACTAGTGTATGGCAATGTATATGCACAACAGGAGAAAGGAATAATTGGCTATGATAATTGGTTAAATCCTTGGACAGAATTCAAACCTAATAAGGTTGATTACGGAAAGCCTACTCAAATCTTGAGTGGAAATATCACAAGAGATACTAAATTATATAAAGGTGACACCTATTTACTATTAGGAGATGTCTTTGTTAAAGATAGTACAACATTAACAATAGAACCAGGAACAGTTATTATTGGTGACTTTAAAACCAAAGGTTCGCTAACTATAAGTAAAGATTCTAAAATTGTTGCTAATGGAACTCATACAGATCCTATTGTTTTCACTTCAAGTAGAAGTTTAAAAAAACCTGGAGATTGGGGAGGAATTTTTATCCTTGGTGATGCACCTACTAATAAATTTGGAAATGAAGATGCCCTTAATTATGGGCTAGAACCATCAGATGCTAACTGTATCAATTATGGTGGAGATAACACTGATAGCTATTCTGGAATCTTAACATTTGTTAGAATTGAATTTGCAGGAAAACGCACCAAAGATTATGGCTATTTTAACGGTCTTACCTTAGCTGGTGTCGGTCAGCAAACTATTATCGAAAATATCATGGTAAGCTACTGTGAAGGTAACTCATTTAATATTTTAGGTGGAGATGTTAACCTAGAGAAATTAGTGTCTTATAAATCTAACATCAATGATTATGAATTTAATTATGGAGCACAATGTCATATTTCAAATTCTTTAGCAATACGTTCTCCTTATGCTTCAGGAGCTGAAGTTTCTAAATGCATAAATGTATTAGCTTATGATAAAAAGGAAGATGTTGATTTTTCTAAAAACAACACCAATATCCAAGCTGAAAATTTAACATTAGTAAATCTTAGTGATGATTTAAAATACGATATCGAAATAGGCTTAGTAAACGAAGCTATTTACCTCAGTGAAGGTGTGTCTTTTTCAATAGATAAAAGTGTTATTTCAGGATTTAATCCTGCTGTTATATTAGATAACAAAATCAAAATAAACAGTGAGAACTTAGACAAAATTGGTTTTACTAGAACTTACTTTAATAATTGTAAAGGAAACATCTTTATTAAATTCAATTCAAACAATGAAGACTTAGAAAACTGGTATGGCAATAGAGCATTCAATAATGTGTATTCAAAGGGTCCTGACTCGGAAACTTTTATTGATTTAAAAAATTCAAAACGACCAGATTTCAGATTGAGAATTAATAGAATTTTTGCTGCTACTGACGACATGAACGACAACGATTAAAAACAAAGCTTATAGATTAGAAAATTACAGCCCCAAAAATGTACACTACTAAAATCGTATATAAACTTTACTTTGTATTATGCTTTTTTGTCCTTTTAACTCAAGAACAATTAAATGCACAAATAGTTATAGGTACTCCAAACTTAGGGTTTAGTCAAGCTTGTGCGAGTGAGACTTTTAATAATTACAGCACAACCTTTGTTTTTTCTCCAGAAAGCGCCTTAAATACATCAAATCAATTCTCAATTGAAATGTCTGATGCCGATGGTGACTTTTCAGATCCAATTACTATTTTTACTTCAACTGCTGGAAGTGTAACAACTTCGCCTGCAACATTAAATTTCTCATTACCAGAAACAACTGCTGGTGAAAACTATAAAATTAGAATTAAAAGTTCTGCTCCTGCAGCTACAAGTTCAAATTCTTCAGCGTTTGCAGCTTATTATAAAATTCAAGATTCGCCTTTTACAATAAATAATTTAGTAGCAACTGCTGCCTATTGTTCAGGAGGAAATTACCTTCTAACAATTGATAATCCAGGCTCTGGAACAAATGATTCACCACTTAATTATCCATCATTAACTTATAATTGGTACAAAGAAACTGGTCCAACTACATCAGTTTTTGTTGCTGAAGGAGAAACCCTTACAGTAAGCGAAGAGGGCACTTATTTTGTAGAAACAAATTATGGAACCTGTACTTCTAATTCGTTTTCCAATCGAGTTACAGTTTCAGAGGTAGCCTCAGGTGAAGCTAATGCAGAAATTGTTTCTAGCTTAGGAAATCCGTTTTGTCCTGGTTCTGGCGTTACAACATTAACCACATTAACTGGTAATAGTTACCAATGGTTTAAAAATGGAACTGTAATTCCTGACGCTACAAATCAAATGTATGAAACTAATGAATCTGGTACTTATGCGGTTCAAGTTGATTTAGGTAATTGCTCAGCCATTGGTGCTATAGAATTGGTCAGCGAGTTATTTGAAGCTGCTATTAATGTTGATATAGAAAATACCATTGAAGAAGATGAAAGCCTTTCAATTGAGATAACTACAACTGCTAACAATCCACAGTTCGAATGGTATTTAGACAATGTTTTAATAACTGACGTTACGGAAGCTAATTATGAAACTTCAACTTTTGGAAGTTATAAAGTTATCATTACAGAAACTTCTGGTTGTATCGCTTCTAGAGAATTTGAATTTGAAATTAATGAGGCTTATGATCCATTTCCTGAAGTGGAAAAGATACCAAATGTAGTGAGTCCAAATGATGATGGTTTCAATGATACATGGATTATTCCAACGAAATATGTAAGTGGTACTAATACCAAAGTGATGATCATGACCAATCGTGGAAAAGTTGTACTTCAAACAGATGACTATCAGAACAATTGGCCACAAGAAAACTTAAACCTAACAAATATTAACCAAGTATTTTATTATGTGATTACCACATCAGATAATGATATTAAAAAAGGCTCAATAACTGTCGTCAGATAATATGAAAAAACACCTACTGGTTGTAATATTATGTTTCTGTTCAATACAGATGTTCCACTCTCAAGAAGATGATGGCGTGGTTGCGCTTAGCCTACCAGTTAGAAACTCATTGACCTTTAATCGCTTTGTTGTTAACCCAACATTCAGTTTTGTTAGAGAACAACATAAATACGTTAGTTTATTTAACAAGAGAGAATGGATACAATTTGATAATGCACCTCTCACCTATTTAGCAAGTTATTCAGGACGTTTTGGTGAAAACATTGGAGCTGGTATCGGATTATTCCAACAAGATTATGGTGTATTAACAACCTTTGGAGGTACTGCCAATTTCGCATATAATGTTCAATTAGCAAGAGAAAGCAATTTAACCTTCGGATTAAATATTGGGGCCTACAAAAGCGGAATTAATACTGGAAATATAATAACTAATGTAGATGATCCAGCTTTACAAAATATTCCGGAAAATTTCTTATTAACTATTAATCCAGGAATTAATTATGGTCTGGCTTTTATAGATTTCGGATTATCAATTAACAATTTAGCAGTTTATAATTTTGAATCTTCTGAGATGCTACAAGATAATCCTGAGCAAGGTATTCAAGCGCATATTATGTATACTGGATATGTAAATAGCAGAGGTTTTTTTGATGACACAAAATTTACAGGTTTAGTAAGGTCAGAATTTAAAAAAGATGAAACAGTTGTATCTGCATTAGCAATGTTAACCATTCCAAAAGGATTTTGGGTTCAAGCAGGATATAATTCAGTATTTGGAATTTCTGGAGGAGCAGGAATTAATATTACGCCTCAAATTGCTCTAGAATATAATTTTGAAAAAGCTATTGGAGAATTAACAGATTTTGGTCCATCACATGATATTACACTTGCGTACAGATTTAAAAACAGAGATCGCTACGATTACAGCAGTGGTGATGAAGTGATTGGTCTGGTTTCAGGAAATAAGAAAAAACCAATCGTATCTAAAACATCTAAAGCTAAAGCAGAAGCAAATCGAAAGTTAGCTGCTGAAAAGAAAGCACAACAAGATGCTGAAGCAGAAGCTAAAAGACTTGCTGAATTAAAAGCAAAACAAGATGCTGAAGCAGAAGCTAAAAGACTAGCAGAGTTAAAAGCGCAACAAGATGCTAAAGCAGAAGCGAAACGATTGGCAGAGATAAAAGCGCAACAAGATGCTGAAACAGAAGCGAAACGATTGGCAGAGATAAAAGCACAACAAGATGCTGAAGCAGAAGCTAAACGATTGGCAGAGTTAAAAGCGCAACAAGATGCTGAAGCAGAAGCTAAACGATTGGCAGAGTTAAAAGCGCAACAAGATACTGAAGCAGAAGCGAAACGATTGGCAGAGATAAAAGCACAACAAGATGCTGAAGCAGAAGCGAAACGATTGGCAGAGTTAAAAGCGCAACAAGATGCTGAAGCAGAAGCTAAAAGACTAGCAGAATTAAAAGCGCAACAAGATGCTGAAGCAGAAGCGAAACGATTGGCAGAATTAAAAGCGCAACAAGATGCTGAAGCAGAAGCGAAACGATTGGCAGAGATAAAAGCACAACAAGATGCTGAAGCAGAAGCTAAAAGACTAGCAGAGTTAAAAGCGCAACAAGATGCTGAAGCAGAAGCGAAACGATTGGCAGAGTTAAAAGCGCAACAAGATGCTGAAGCAGAAGCGAAACGATTGGCAGAGATAAAAGCACAACAAGATGCTAAGAATGAATTAATAACTAACCCAAAAGATCAAGTTGGGAAAGAATTATTAGAAATTACTAAACAAGCCGAAGACACTAAAAAATCTCAAAATGATTTATTAAAACAATTTGATGATATCATAGGTGTAAAAGATAAAGATCTTAAAGATTTAAAAGAAGAAAACGATTTAAGTGAGCAAGGTATTACTGTACAACCAAAACCTTTTAAAAGTATTACAGCTGAAAACAACAAACTTAACTCTATCAAATCTAACTTAGATAATATTATAGAAAAGAGAAGTAAAAAGATTCAAGAATTACAAAAACTGTACAATGATAATTTCGAAGCTGACACCATCTATAATGATGAAGTGTATTTACATTACAGAAAAAAATTAAAACAATTGAAAACTGAACAAGCTCAAGCAGTTGCAACAAAAAATCAATTAGAAATCCGTCTTAATGATATTAAAGTAGCAACAGAATTTGAAAGAAGAAGACGTATTAAACGTGCTGCATTCGACAATGAAGATGAGCGTTTTTCACAAGATAGAGCTGTATTACAAAATATAAAAAAGACAACTACTTTAAGCCAAACTGTTTTAAAAGAAGAAGATTTTGACTTTGGTGAAAAGCAAAGTAATAATATCCAAATTCTGAAAAACGTAAAAAATATTGACAATGGTTATTATGTAATTATAGCTGTTCATACAGATAAAGAAAAAAGAAATGAGTTTGTGAAAAAAGTGATTGCTTCAGGTCGAACAAATGTTGACTTCTTCTATGATATTAAAACGAGTAAGTATTATATCTATTATGATAAATTCAACAGTATAGAACAAGCTAATGAAGCACTAAAATCAAAAGGAAGCAGACCATATAATAAAAACATGTCCCTCGTGAAAATTGAAAATTAATAATATTACTAAGGCCCAATTCTAAGTTTAATAATTGCCCTCATTGAATTTAGAATTACAAAAAGTTAAGTATCATGAAAAGACCTACATTTTCTAGAATTGCCATAATCGTTATGCTATTATGTTTTGGCCTTCAACTACATTCGCAAAATTACGAACCTTTTACACCTAGGTTTAATCAAGATTTAAAAGGAGATATCGTCCTTATTGGAAACAATATTTTAGGACCAGACAATAATGCATTTAATGATAACTCAGTGTATAATCATAATGTTGATATGCAATACATTGACATTGATGGAGATGCCTCAACATTCAGTTCTTCTAGTGCAGATTTAGAAATCCCAAATCCAAATTGTTATAGAATTATTTATGCTGGTTTGTATTGGGGAGCTGTTAATCCAGGAAGTGAACCAATTACAGAAGTAAAACTCAAAGGTCCAGTAGGTGGATATAATGATATACAAGGTACAATTATATATGATGCTAATGGCACAACTGTAGATGGTGGAGATAGTTTTTCATATGCCTGTTTTGCCGATGTAACAAGCATTGTAGGAAGTTTTGGCACTGGAACAGATTTAGGTACTTATACAGTAGCAAACGTATCTTCTGACGTAGGTGAAACATCAACATTTACTCCATATAATGGAACTGGACAATCTGCTGGATGGTCTCTTTTTATAGTTTATGAAGATCCTACTTTACCAGGAAAATCTATCACAAGTTTTGACGGGTTTAGCGCAATTAGTGTTCCTGGAGGGAATACAAACCTAGATGTTCCGGTAGATGGTTTTAGAACAGTTCCTGCTCCTGCTCCTGTAAGAGCAAACTTTGCTTTTGCAACCTTAGAAGGTGACAGTCCAATATTAGGAGACCGTTTAAGACTTAATGGTATTAGTTTATCTACTGCGGACCGACCAGCTTCGAACTTTTTTAATAGTTCGGTGACACAACTAAGTGCAACACCTGTAAATAATAGAGTACCAAACAGTTCAAATACCTTAGGTTTTGATACCGGTGTAATTGCAGTACCAAATCCAGGAAATTCAGTAATTGCTAATGACGCAACTTCAGGTACAATTAGGTTAGAAACAAGTGGTGACACTTATTTTCCTTATTTCTTTGCTTTTGCAGTTGAAATTATTGAGCCAAATGTTGTTCTCACAAAAATTGTTGAGGATGATGCTGGTAATAATATTGGTGGACAAGAAGTGGGTCTTGGATCATCATTAAATTATGTTATAGGTTTTCAGAATACTGGAAATGATAATGCAACAAGTTTACAGATAAGAGATGTGCTTCCTGCAAACATTCTTTTTGATTATCCAGATGATTTAATTCTTCCACCTGGCATTACAGTATCAAGTTACGATCCTACAACTCGTGAGCTTATTTTTGATATTGACGATGCTCTAGTTGAAGAAAACGACCCAGTTTATGAAATTCGTATTGAAGCTCAGGTTGTAGACGAATGCAATAAACTTGCAGATGCGTGTTCAAATATTATTAATAATCAAGCATTCGCAACATACAACGGGTTTTTTAATCCTACATTTCAAATTACAGATGATCCAAGTGTAAATAGTAACACAGGTTGTTTACTTTCGCCACAAGCAACAAATTTCTTAGCAGATCTTGATTGTCAATTTACAGAAAACATTGTGCTATGTGGTGATACTGTTGACTTAACTGCTGCTAGTGGTTATAACACGTATACATGGTCAACTAGTCCAACTGGCACACCAGTTATCGGTAATACTCAAACCATTACTGTCACAGAAACTGGGACTTATTACTCTTTTAACAATGCTATAGCTCCATGTCAATCTATAGAACAAACATTCATTGTTGAACTTTTCGGTGGAACAATACAAAATCCTGTCATTCCTTATGCAGATGAAGTTGTTATATGTCCGAATGACGGTAAAGAATTGCCAAACATCTTTTTATGTGGTGCAAACGATTCAAGATTTATACAAACTAATATTGCTGGTGCGCAATCTATAATCTGGGAACAGTTAGATGAAGCGAGTTGTACAGCAGTATCTAACACAGATTGCGCTAATGAAGACGATGCATGTTCATGGAATGAAGTCGCTACTGGACCAGACTTTTTAGCCGATGCTTCAGGACAATTCAGATTGACCATCAATTATGAAGGTGGTTGTTTCGTGCAATTCTATTTTAATGTGTACCAAAATTTACTTGAGCCAACAGTGCTAGCTACTGATATTATCTGTACAACACCTGGAAGTATAACAGTTCTTGACGTCCCTTCTGGCTACGAATATAGTTTAGACAATATTACGTTTCAAACGAGTAATATATTTTCAGTAAATACGGCTGGAAATTACACAGTATATGTAAGACAAATTGGTGTCCCATCAAACCCTTGTATTTTTACTGTACCTGATGTTCTTATCAGAGATCGTGATTTTACAGTATCTACTACTATTTTACAACCGCTCTGTAATGGTGACTTAGGTAGTATTCAATTAGCTGCAAATGATGTTGATCCTCAATATTCTTATGCATTATATCAAGGTGCAACCTTAGTGAATAGTGTTGGACCAATTTTAGAAAACACATACATATTTGAAAATTTAAATCCTGGAACTTATACAGCAACTGTTGAAACTGAAAATGGTTGTGTTTATACAGAAAACATTGAAATCATTGAGCCAGATTTATTAACCGTTACAGCAGCAATAACAATTCCGTTAACATGTTCAGAGGGAGAAATCACAGTTTACCCTGTTGGAGGTACTGCACCTTATTTCTATTTTGTAAACGGTTCTACAGATTTTCAAACAGTACCTGAAATTGTAGTCACAGCACCTGGAGTTTTCGATATTATAGTTGTAGATTCTAATAACTGTAGTGCAAACACTTCAATTACTGTTAATACCATTCCTGAACCTGAATTTAATATTACAACAACTGATATTACATGTTCAGCTGCTGTTAATTCTGGTGCAATAACTGTTAATGTTACCACTGCTAACGGTTTCAATTTGGAGTATAGTATTGATGCTGGTGTAACATTTATTAATTCAAATGTATTCAATGGACTTACAGCTGGTGATTATGATGTTGTTGTACAATATTCGACAGGCACAACAATATGTACTAGTATTCCACAAACAGTTACAATTCTATCAGGAGATGCAATCTCTGGAACTGCAGAGTTGACTTCAAACTATACTTGTAATTCTGATGGAACAATTACTGTAACTGATGTCACTGGTGGTGATGCGCCATACTCTTACAGTATTGATGGTATGAATTTTCAATTGAGTAATACGTTTTCTGGATTAACATCTGGAACGTACACGATAACAATAATGGATGCGAACTCATGTACTTCAGTCACAAATGACATTACAATCGACCCGTTAAATCCTCCAACAGATTTATCATTCGATAATTCGCCTGTAACATGTCCAACAAACACATCAACTGTAACGATTACTAATACAGTTGGTGGAACAGGAATTTTAGAGTATCAAATTATAGCTCCAACTAGTTTCACTTCACCTTACCAAACATCTAATGTGTTTTCGGGATTAGAACCAGGAACATATACATTTCAAGTAAAAGATGAAAACGATTGTACGTATTTAGAATCATATACTATTGCTCCAATAGTCAATCCTACAATTAGTGTTGTTTTAACTGAAGATTTAAACTGTACAGTTTCTCCAGACGCTCTAATAACTGGAACAATTTCTGGAGCATCACCTTACACATATGCAGTTTCTATTAATGGAAGTCCATATTCTGATCTAGGTGCTACAGGAACACCATTTAATTATACTACAGCATCAGCTGGAGCATATCAATTTGAAATTACAGACGCTAATGGTTGTACTGCGGAATCTACAATAATAACAGTAGAACCTATTTCACCTCCAGCTTTAAGTGTTATAGCACAAACTCAAGATATCTTATGTTTTGGTGATAGTAATGGTGCGATAGATATTACAATTGACAATACCGTTGGAACGCCTCCTTTTGTAATAAACATCAATAATGATTCAACAACTACAGATTATGGCACACAAACATCAGGCTTACCAGCAGGAACATATACAGTTACTGTAACAGATGCTAAATCTTGTACTGCAACTGACACGATTACTATTAATGAACCAGATGCTATCATTTTAGATTATACTACTGTTGATATCTCATGTAGTGCTGGTGGAGTTTCTCAAGGTTCAGTAATTATAAATTCAGTTACAGGTGGAACTTCACCTTACAACTATTTTGTTACTGGAACTAATGGATACTCAAACTCAGAACTTAACAATTCGGGATCAACATCTGTAAATTTTGATGTTGTAGATTTTGGTTTATATGAAATTAATGTTGTTGATGCTAATGGATGCTCTGTTTTAACTCAGGATGTGTTAGTAGCTTCTCCTCCAACAGATTTAATTATTAATATTTCTTCTACTGTAGATTGTGTTACTGGTGGTGAAGCTGTCGTTAGTATTGGTTCTACATTGACAAGTTCAGGACCTTTCTATTTTGATATTTACCAAGGGACAACACCTCCTCCACCACCTGGAGGAACTTGGATTCCTGAAGATGCTCCTAATAGTGAAACCGCTACTTTTACTGGATTAACTCCAGGTATTACTTATACATTTATTGTTTATGATGCATCTACAAATTGCACCTATTACGAACCTGCAACTACACCTATACCAACAAACTCAACATTAGTAATAAGTGCTGTTAGTTCTAACAATATCACTTGTACAGGAAGTGCCGATGGAAATGTATCATTTACAATCAATAGTGTTTATGGAAATACTGTGAACGTAGATTATGAAATCTTTGATACATTAACTTTAATTTCAACAGGAGTCACTGGTTCTGGGTCTGTTCCTGCAAATAGCTCGCTTTCAATCTCTGATTTAGGTCCTTTACCTTTCGGAAACTATTTTGTATCAATCACTGAAACTTCTGGACCAAATTCAGGTTGTGGTGTAATCACTGCGCCTTTCAATATTACAGAATCTGCTTTTCTTTTAGAGCTAACAGTTTCTATAGATCAAAATGCAAACTGTAACGCAAATTCTGGCGCAATAAGTGCTGTGGCACAAAATGGTACAGCGCCTTACTTATATCAAATTACAACTTCGGCTACTGCTCCACTTGCGTCAGATCCAGCTTGGGCATCTACTAGTGTCTTTAATTTAGATTCAGGAAATTATTATGTCCATGTTTTAGATGCTTATAACTGTGTTCAAAGTAGTCCAGTTGTTATTTTACCTATGGATCCTACACCTGCTATTTCCGCAGTTACGAATAACATATGTACTGTAGCTGAAGGAGATTTTGAGATCGATATCACTCTAGACACAATTGGCATTCCTCCTTATAGTTATAGTATTAATGGAGGCGCTTTTCAAATGCAAACAGCACCTTTTTCAATTTCTAATTTATTTTCTGGAACACATACTATTGAAATTCAAGATTCAAATGGATGTGGCAATTTAGTGACTGTTGATATTCCTGCACCTGTAGAAATTTCAGCAGATATAACTTCAACTACAACATGTAGTGATGATGATGGCGAAATTACTGTAACTGGAATTAACGGTTCTGGCACTTATTCTTATAGCATCAGTCCGAATCCAGCTTCAATTAGTTTAACTGGAAATATCTTTTCTGGAGTTCCTTCAGGGATTTATATCATAACAATTACTGATGATATCACTTCATGTACAAATGATGTAACACTAGCTATACAAGAAGCAATTCCGCCTACTGTAACACTAACTCCTACCTCTGTGACTTGTTTTGGAGATAATTCAGGAGCGTTTGATATTGATTTATCTGGTTATTCTGGAACTTATACTTACGAGGTTTTTGATACCTCTGGAGTTTCTGTAACTGGAATTATAAATGCAAATACATCAACTAATCCATTAACAGTTTCTGGGCTATCTGCTGGAAGTTTTTCAGTAGTGATTACTGAAACTCAAATGCCATTCTGCGAGATAACATCAAATGTAATTATATCTTCTCCTTCAGATACTTTAACGCTTACGGCTTCTGAAACTTCTAATGTTACATGTGATAATAGTCAAGGAACAATTACTGCAATAGCCAATGGTGGTTGGGGAACTTATGAATATGAACTCACAGGAGATGCTTCAGTAGCATATTCTTCAAACGGAACATTTACAGATTTATCAGCTGGAAATTACACCGTTAATGTTAGAGATGAAGAAGGTTGTATAGCTTCTGAAAATGTGGTTCTAATTCAACCAAATCCAATAAACGCAACATTTGTGCCGAGCACCACTAGCTTAGCCTGTTTTGGAGATCAAAATGCAAGTATTACAGCAAACAACGTGACTGGTGGTCAAGGAACAGAATATCTTTATACATTAAATATTTTATCACCAACAGCTAGTACATCAGGTCCACAAACTTCAAGTACATTTAGTGATTTAAGCGCTGGAACTTATTCGATTACCATTACTGATAGTCTTGGTTGTGAATTAACTTCTGTAGCTATTGAAATCACTGAACCTACTCCTATTCAAGCAAATTTAGTTACTAGTACTACACAAACATGTTTAAATGAATCCACTTTAACATTAAGTGCTACAGGTGGTTCAGGCCAATATTCGTATAGCAGTGATAGTTCATTTACTACTATTATTGGAACATTTAATGCATCAATTACATTTTCAGTATCATCTGGAACATATCAATATTATGTAAGAGATGCTAATGGTTGTGAAGCAAATGCATCGAATGAAATTACAATTGATCCTCTTCCTAATCTTACTATTAATTTAGAATCAAACAATCCTACAATTAATTGTAATGGTGATAATACAGGAAACATCATTGCATCAGCTCAAGGCGGACTTGGTAATTATGTGTACACTTTGGAAGATAATACAGGAGCAACAATTCCTGCAACTCAAAACAGTCCAGGTGTTTTCACAGAATTAATTGCTGGAACATATATCGTTTCTGTTGAAAGTGGAGATTGTGAAACACAATCAGCACCAATTACTATTGTCGAACCAACTAATCCTCTTGAAGTAGAATTTAATGTCAATAATATCACATGTAGCGGAAACAATGATGGCATGCTAGTAATTGATGCAACAGGAGGAACAGGTACCATTCAATATGCTATTTCTCCTCAATTGAATCAATTTTTTGAAACTAATATTTTTGAAAATTTAGCAGCAGGTACTTATGATGTCATTGTACAAGACGCTTTAGGTTGCTATGTCACTTTCAATTTTACACTAACAGATCCTGAACAAGTGATTTTAAGTATTGTCCCTAACTCTTTATTCGAAGAAACTTGTGATGGTCAAAACAATGGCGAGTTTAGTATAGAAATTTCAGGTGGAACATTACCATACAGTGTAAGTTTAGATACTTATGATGGACCTTATACTACTGGAGCTTTGACTCAAAATAGTTTTGACTTTACAGACTTAGGTGGTGGTGATCATATCGTTTATGTACGTGATGCTGAAGGTTGTGAAACGGAATGGAATATTACATTCCCAGAATCAATTGTTATCAATCCAATTATAGAAGTTGAATATTTATGTGAAGATAATTCACTTACAAATATGGTAACCGTTTCAATGGAAGACGCTGAGACTTTAGACCTTTCACAATTAGACTATTCATTAGATGGTGGTCCATATCAATTAAGTAACATTTTTAATGATGTTGCTCCAGGAACAGATCATTTTATAAATGTGAGACATACTAACGGTTGTATTATAAGAACAGAATTATTTGATATTGAATCTTACCAACCACTGTCACTTCTTTTAGTTGAAGGTGATGATCCAGGAGAATTTATTGCTGAAGTTACAGGAGGAACAGGTATCTATCAATTTTTCCTTAACGGACAAGATTATGGAGATACTAATGTTTTTATAGTTACTGAAGAGGGCACGTATACAGTTAGCGTAATTGACAGTGCTAATTGTGAAGTTAGAGAAAGTATTGAAATTACTATAATCGGACCATGTATTCCAAACTATTTCACACCAAATGGAGATGGTACTGCAGACACATGGGCTCCTGAATGTGTTGAAGACTTCCCAAATCTTACGTTCGATATTTTTGATAGATATGGTCGTAAAGTAGCTACATATAATGTAGGTGAATACTGGGACGGAAGATATAATGGAACAGAATTACCAACTGGTGATTACTGGTATGTCGTTAACCCTAATAGTCCAATTGCAGACAAACAATATGTGGGACATTTTACATTATACAGATAATAGCTAAAGACTAATAAACATAATCGAAATGAAAAAAATTACACTATATATTCTTTTTTTAGTCTTTACTTCAAGTTATGGACAAGAATTAAATCTGCCAGTTTGGACACAATATTTAGCTGATAACAGCTTTGTTATTTCTCCAACATATGCAGGAATTGGAGATAATCTAAAAGTGAGAGCTAACGGATTAACACAATGGGTTGGAATTAAAAACGCTCCAGACAATCAATCGGTTTATGCTGATTTTAGAATTGCAAGTCGTTCAGGTGTTGGTATATCTGCATACAATGATAGAAACGGTAATACACGTCAAAAAGGAGTAAAATTCTCTTATGCTCATCATTTAATTTTAGATTATACCTCAAAACAATTTTTATCGTTTGGAATCTCATATAACATCAATAGTTTTCGAGTTGCCATTGAAGATTTTGATAATGGTGACGGAACTCCAATAGTAGATCCCAGTGTTACAGATGACAGAGCAATATCAAATAATAACTTTGATGTTGGATTTTTATATCGCTATAAAGATTTCTATTTCAGTTTTAATGCCAATAATTTTTTAAATAAAGATCTTGATGATTTTATAGGACGTGAACCTAGTAAACTCCTGAACTATCAATTATATACTGGGTATGTATTTTCACCTAAAAGAAACAATTCAGTAGAATTTGAACCTTCTATTTTTGTTCAAATGTTTGATAGTGATAACCGTTCAAGCACTGACCTAAATTTTAAATACAGAAAATTCAATAGAGATGGTGACTACTATTGGGTTGGAGGATCTTACCGTTTTCTTAACGATCAATTTCTTAAACCATTAAATGTAGGGCCAATGGCTGGAATCATGAAAAATGGTTTCTATTTTGCATATGCATACCAAATTACTATGAATGATCTTTCAACATTTAATTCAGGTACACATGTGGTTACTATTGGTATTAACTTATTACAAGGTATTAGTGAATGTGCTTGTACTAGAGGAACTAGCTATAGAAAACATCGTTATAATGGGACTAATAGAAACTAAAGTGCCATTATGATTAGTCAATAACTTAATCTACATAGTCTACAAAATACATCTGTATCTTCCCTTTTCCCTTAGCTTCAATTTCACCTCTTGGTGTAAATTGAAAAACGTCATAGTTTTTAAGGATTTGATAAGTGCTTTCACTAATATTTACTTTTCCAGGTTCACCAGAACTTTCCATTCTAGCTGCAATATTAACCGCATCTCCCCAAATATCGTACTGAAATTTTGTGGTTCCAACAACACCTGCTACAACAGATCCTGTATTAATACCTACACGAATATCAAATTTAGCTAGTTTATGATTTATACTACGCTTTGTTTTTTTAACAAATTCTGTGATTTCTAGCGCAGCCTGACACATTTTAGCAGTATGATCTTCAACTGGAAAAGGCAAACCTCCAGCACACATGTAGGCATCTCCAATCGTTTTAATTTTCTCTAGCTCATATTTTTTAATAATTTCATCAAACTTAGAGAAGTAATAGTTAATACTTTCTACTAGCTTTTCAGGACTCAATTTACCTGCTTCTTCAGTAAAGCCTTTAAAATCTGTAAATAATACAGATACTGAATCAAATTGCTTTGCTTTTACTTCGCCATGTTCTTTAAGCTCTTCTGCAGTTTCTTCCGGAAGAATATTAGTTAACAAATCATCAGAACGTTGCTTTTCTTCTGCAATAACCCTATTTGCTGTTTTCATAAACTTATTACGCTTACGCAAAGAATTTGCTAAAAACCCAATAAAAACTAAAATCACTCCACCAGCCCATAGCATAATGCGTTGTGTTTTCTTTTGTTGATTTACTAAATCAACTTCTAACTGTTTTTCCGAAACCTGATAATCAGTTTGTGTTTTAGCAAGCTTTTGAATGCTTTTTAAATCTCTTACACTATCTCTATAAACGATATGGAGTTTATAATATTCTAAAGATTTTCTTGGATTTCCAAAGTTTCCATACACATCAGATAATTGAAAATACGCTTCACTAATTTGATCCTTCAGACCATGTTTTTTTGATATATCAAGACTTTTATTTAGAGTTGCATAAGCTTTTCCATTTTCGTTTTTTGAAGCATAGATATCAGCCATTGCACTTAAATAGATACTTATTCCATAAAAATCACCTAGTTTTTCTAATAACTCAATGGCTTCATTTATATTAGTTTCTGCTTTGTCGTTATCGTCTTTTTCAGCATATACCAAACCTAAGTTTCCTAAATAATAAGCTTTTCCATTCTCATCATTTTCTTCATCAAAAATTTTACCAGCTTTATTTAAATAATATAAGGCGGAATCTAATTCTTTCACATTGAGATACTCATCGCCAAAATTGAATTGAGCATACGCCAATGACAACCTGTCTGAGCCTGATTCCATTAATTTTAAACCATCTCTATAGTACTGAAATGAGGTCTCTTCGTCTCCCATGATGGAATACACATCTGCTATAGCGATATTTACGGAAGCTTCCTCAGTGATAAGGCTATTTTTCTTAGCTATATCTAAAGCTTCAAAATAACTCTCAAGTGCTTTGGAAACATCACTAAGTAGTTTGTGACCATTTCCTTTTTGCATATAACCTGAATATTCATAAGAAACAGAATCTTTTTCTTTAGCTACAAGAATTAATTGCAAGCTGTAAGAAATCATCTTTTCAACATCTGTTTCAGATTCAACAAGATTTCTTAGGATATTTAGCTCTTCACTTTCATCAAAATCACCATTCTTATATATTGTTTCTAATCGATCACTTTCTTCTTGATCTTGAGCAACTGATACATGTACAAATGCACAAAAAAGGCCTATAATAAGATAGACCTTTTTTGAGTTTAGTGTTGATATGAAATGATATGACTTCACTGATGATTCAAAAAATTGAAATTAGTTAAGTGAATTCGTATTTCTTCCTTTAATTCTTAATTTAGGATCAATAGTATAGTATCCATATGCTGTACCATCTTTAACTATAAGTACTTCAAGATCATATTTCCAATCGATATCATCGTCATCTGCATCTATAATTTCAAGACCTAAAGATTCCCAAACATCATCTGTTGGAGAAAAAGGATCTTCAATAGTGGCAGGACTAACTGTTGATTCAGGAAACACTGCATTAAAATAAACTCCTAATAGATCTTCACCATCAATAAATTGGTCATAAACTCCTGGATCTAAAGGGTTTTCTTCAAAATATGTATAATTAGAATAGTATAGCATTTCACCAGTTGCAAGATTTTGTGGCTGTCCTGGATTATAAATATCACCAATACTTAATTCAACTAGATATTCTGAAGTATCTACGCCATTTGGTTGACCAAAATCTACTAGATCTGTTATATCAGAACCTGGAGTTCTTAAAATTGCTTCAGCAACATCTAGAGTTATCGTTGGAACAATTACTTGAGGTTGTGGTGTGTCATCTCCATCATCGCTGCTGTCATCACTACCACAGTTAAATAATGTAATACTAAGGAATGTTAAAAAAATAAATTTTGAAAGTTTCATAATTGGTTGGATTAATAATTGATTAATAGCGCTTTTATATTTTAAGTTTGTTAGGTGAATGCAATTGTGATTATTGTAAGGACAATAAAAAGCACACTAAACATAAAAAATTTAATGGCGTTTTGAACATTTTTGAATTTTGTAGCAACAATAGTACTTTCAACATGCATTTGTTGAGCAAGTTGATCAAACAATTCTATTTTATCTTCATTAACTTCGAATACGCGTTTTACATACGCTTCAATGCTACCAAACTTTGAAACAACATCTCCAAAGAAAAATACATTGTCATCATATTTTAAATTTATGATTATGGGCTTAAAACATTTAAAAGCAAAGAAAATTGAGATTAAAGCAGAGATAATCCACAATGCAGTAAATACAATTATTAAAGGATTTTCATCGAAAAGTCCTTTAAAATAATCCATTCTATCTGCAAATAACCCAATGATTAAACTGTGAAAAGAAAACACAACACCAGCTTTAACTTCAGAACTTTTGTTTAGTTTTTCTAAACGACCAAGCTGTCTAAAGTATACTCCTGGATCTTGTTTATTCTTTTTTTTTGATTTGTCAGAATTGTTGGTTGGTTCTTCTTGAATCATTTATAATTTAATAAAGCTTATACTAATAATAGAATACAAGACTACAATATAGATAATTTTAGATATAATATAGGCTTTTTCCGTCAAATAGAATTAAAAGCCGGCTAAGTAAAATAAAATAGGAAAACTGTAAGTTTATTCTAATTGTCTAGAAATTCCAGAATACCTAATAGAGAAACGTGACGTACTATTTAAAAACATATTAGCGTCTAAATTTGGATAGATAGTAATGTTAAAACTAAATGTTTCGGTTCGGTTTTTAACATCAAAGGAAATGTTAAAACTATGATTGTCTGTGTTTTCTTCTACTATGTAATTTTGCATTAGATTTTTTACACTAATAGAACTATTAGAACCGTTGTAAGCAACATTCATTTGACGTTCTCCATAAAAGGGCAATTCTGCAAAAACACTATCACCAACTATCTTTAAATAATTTGAGTTTCCTACTAAACTAATTCGACTTACACTACTCCCAGGTCTTATTAAGCCAGAATTTTGTAAAGAATTCATAGCACTAGTTGATTGAGGATAAGCTGTGTCTGAAATAATTTCGAAGTTCTTATTCAGAACTAGTGTTTTTAATTGATTTAGTTGTTCTGGAGTTGCTTTTGTTTTACTAGAGCCACAAGAGAACATCACTAAAAGAGTAATCAAAAATATATAGGTACTAATGGTTTTCATTTGCATGATATGAATTATTAAGATATGAAATATCTTTTTAAAACTGTAGCTTTTTAAGAATCTTAACAGAAAAAAAATCAGCCACTAAAATTAGCAGCTGATTGTTTACAACATTAAAACTAATGTGATTTAATTCTTATAACCTCGTCCTGGTGTGTAAGGTGCTCCAGAGTCTATAAGCTTTTGTTCTAATTGTTTAATATCAATATTATAAATAGCTTCAACTCGTTTCTTAATTGTAGTTATTTCTCTTTTTGCAATTGCAAAACTACTTTTATGAGTATTAGTTGGTGCTGATGTAGAATATTTTTGCTCATAACTAATTGTACCAATTCTGTTTGCAGGAGTTTGAGGTTGACTGATATCCAAACTACGCTTCACTGAATCACCATATAATTCAACACTAATCACATCAAGTTTTTCCTCAATTGACATTACAGATTTAGTTAATGTTTCATAAGGTTGTTCTGAACGTTTAATTGCCGATTTTATGTAACGTAACTTATTATTAGTTTCACTCATAATCTTTTGAGTTGCTGCAAAATCAGCTTCTAATTGGGCAACTTCTTTTTGGAAAGCAACTTTAGCTGTTCTATCATCAGCTGGCATTACAGTATTTTTAAGAGCCTTTACTGAAAATGATTTTGGACCAACTAATGAGGTCATACTTCCGTTTTCAAATAGATCCATTTGCACAGTATACGTTCCAGGTTCTACTAAAGTTCCTTCGTCAACTGCGGCCCATGGGTTATAAAATGAAGATGAACTTAAATCTATAGGATTTGGCAATGTATACCTTAAATCCCAATGGAAACGTTGTACTCCTTCTTTAGGCATTTTAAATTCTTTTTTAACGACTCTTCCAGAACTATTTTTAATCGTAAATACAAGTTGAGGTTTATCTTCTTCACGCTCAGTTTTTAAGTCTGTATAAGATGGATAAGGAGTGTCCTTCTTATCGTTAATTAGTTTCTTTTCTTTTTCTGAACGCTGATCTTTCAATGACTTGTACGAATCGTTATAATAATACGTAATCATTGCTTCAGGCCCTAAATTCTCAGCAGTGAAAAAATTATCTCCTTGGAACGCTTTTCCAGGCAAACCAAGGGGTGAACTACGTTCCCAACTTAGTGCTTCACGAACAGGATATAATATTGCTGTTTCTGAAGGCTTACTGTTTTTAATAGTTCGTAATGCTGAATAATCATCTAAAACATAAAATCCTCTTCCGAAAGTTCCTAAAACTAAATCATTTTCACGCTCTTGAATGGCAATATCTCTTACAGCAATTGTTGGTAATCCTGACGATAATTCCTTCCAACGCTCACCTTGAGTTGGTGAAAAGAATGCACCATATTCAGTACCACAGAAAATTAAATTTTGATTAACATGATCTTCTTCTATTGCATACACACTTCCTTTAGGTAAGTTGCTACTGATGTTTTTCCAAGTATTCCCTTTATCAGAAGATTTAAAGATATAAGGTTTAAAATCTCCATATTTATGATGGTTGAACGCAACATAAACAACATTAGCATCATGCTTAGATAGGTATACAGAATTTACATACGATTGATTTGGTGCACCTGGAATATTTGAAATTTTTCTCCAAGAACTTCCTCCATTTTCAGAAATATAAACCAATCCATCATCTGTACCTGCAGCCAATAAATTTTGATCTATTGGTGATTCAGATAAAGCAACAACGCTTCCATATAATGACGTAGAACCATTTTTAGCAACGGCATCAATACTAACAACACGATCATAAACTTTTAGGGTGTTTCTATCAATTTGCTGCGATAAATCATCACTAATTACTTCCCAACTGTTTCCGTAGTCATCAGATCTAAACACTTTATTAGCTGCAAAATATAAACGACCAGATTGATGACGACTTACAACTAATGGCGAATCCCAATTAAAACGATAAGCATCTTCACCGTCGCGTTCTGCTGGTTGTATACCCATAATTTCACCGCTTAATTTATCATAACGAACTAAGTAACCGTATTGTGATTGTGCATAAACAATATTAGGGTTTTCAGGATCAATCTGTGATTCAAATCCATCGCCTCCATTTGTAATAAACCAATCAAAATTAGTAATTCCATGATTTGTTAAGACTCTAGATGGTCCACCAATACTAAAATTATCCTGCGTTCCTCCATATACATTATAAAATGGATAGTCATTATCAACAGCCACTTTATAAAATTGAGTCACAGGAATATTTTCTTTAAAATCCCAAGTTTTAGCAGCATCAAAGGTTTCGTACATTCCACCATCACATCCAACTAACCAATGCTGATTGTTATTGGGATCAATCCACATGCAATGATTATCAACATGCTTAAATACCTCTCCTACTTTTTGAAAACTTCGTCCACCATCATGACTTACTGCCATCCAAGTATCCATAGAATAAATAGTGTTTGGATCTACTGGATCTGCAATAATTTCTTGGTAGTAATTACCACTTGTTTTATGTGAACTACGTTTTTCCCAACTAGCACCTCTATTAGTTGAAGCGAAAAACCCTCCTTTACCATCAGCAGCTTCAACAATAGCATATACAATTTCAGGATCAGCAGGAGAAATAGATAATCCAATTCTACCTAATTCTACAGAAGGCAATCCCTTTTGACTTTTCATCCAAGTTTTTCCTCCATCAGAACTTTTATGAAGTCCAGAACCTGGTCCACCACCAACGTAAGTATACACATGCCTTCTACGCTGTAAAGTAGACGCATAAAGTACATCAGGATTTCTTGGATCCATTACGACATCGTTAACACCTGTATGTTCATCAACTGTAATAACAGATTCCCAAGTTGTTCCACCATCTGTAGTTTTATATAAACCACGATCTCCACCTTTGCTCCATAATGGTCCGATTGCAGCTACAAAAACTACATTAGAATCGTCTGGATGCACAATAATTTTTCCTATATGCTCTGAGGTTTTTAAACCCATATGTTTCCAAGTAGCTCCTCCATCAGTAGACTTATAAACACCATCTCCAAAAGACACAGAACGCTGGTTGTTATTTTCACCTGTTCCAACCCAGAGGACATTTGGATTATTAGGATCTATTGTAATACAACCAATTGAGTAAGACCCTTCATTATCAAAAATAGGTGTAAATGTTACACCAGAGTTTACTGTTTTCCATACACCACCAGCCGAAGCAGCAACATAATATTCAAAAGGGTTATTTGGATTTACTGCAACATCAGAAATACGTCCTGAAGTTAAAGATGGACCAATATTTCGCCATTTTAAACCGTTAATTTTAATGCCATCTAGAGGTTGTTTGTCCTCTTTTTTTGATTTTTGAGCTACAACAGATTGCAGACAAAACAAAGAACAAAGAAGATAGATAAAGATTGATTTTTTCATGTTTTTGATTAGTTTTAATAAGAAGCTAAAGATATGAAAGTAATTTGGTTTTAAACAAAAAAGACAGCTTCGAAATGAAGCTGTCTTTTTAAAAATTTGATGTTTTTATGATTACATTTTAACCTCTTCAGGTTGGTCATAATTAAACAGATAGTCAACATCCATTTCTTGAACTTTTCCAAGTTTACCAAGAGAATTAAAGTCAATATCATTTTTATTTCCAATAACCATTACGTTGTAACTTTCTCCACTAATATTAGTGTTGAAGAAATCACGTAAATCGTCCATTGTCATATTTTTAATAGTATCATACATCTCTTTTCTGTTATCGTTATCAATACCTAACTGTTGAAGGCGTTCATAATTCCAGAAAATATTTGATTTTGTGATACGTTGTGCAGCTAATTTTTTAAGCGTTGCTTCTTTAGCAGCGTTGAATTGCTCTTCTGCCTCAGGCATATTAGTCATAAGTTCCATCATTGCTTCAACAGCTTGAGGCATTTTATTTGCTTGCGTTCCAATATATGCCATTACATAGTTAGAATCATCTTTCTTTCTTGCTGTACTATAACTAGACCAAGCAGAATATGCCAAAGACTTAGATTCTCTTATCTCTTGAAAAACAATCGAAGATAAACCTCCACCAAAATATGTGTTGAACAAAGTTGATGCAGCCATATTTTCTGCTTTAAAAGGCTCACCTTTTGCTAAAAACATCATTTCAGCTTGAACCATATCAAAATCCACATAGTATACATTACCTCCTGTTTCTTTTTCAGTGTAAACCATTGGCTCTGAATAATCTTTAAGTTCTGAAGGTACAACATGACTAGTATTTAAAGCTGTTAATGCAGCATCAACATCTTTACCATAATAAAAGATTCGTTGTTTATAATTTTTTAAGTCTTTTACAATGTCAACCAAGACTTGTGGATCTGTTTCTTTTAATTCATTGGCTTGCATGATGTTTCTTAAACGAGAGTTCTCACCATATTTACCATAATTTAAGAGACCATTTCTAAGAATATTTCCTTTTTGTGATTTTCCATCTTGTCTAGCTTTTAAGGTTTGGTCTACGTAGCTATTATAAGCTTCTGGATCTGGAATTGCATTAGCCCATAAGTGTTCAAGTAATTCAAGCCCTTTAGGTAAATTCTCTTTTAAACCGTTTAAACCAACATAAGATTTATCAGCAGTAGAGCTTACATAGTATTTAATCCCTAACTTATAAAATTCTTTTTTTATCTCTTCAGCAGAATATTTATCGGTACCTAAATACTCCATATAACCCACAGCGAATGATAATTTTTTATCGTTATCACTTCCCATATCGAAGATAATATTCATATCAAATAAATCATTCAATTCATTTTCGATATAAGATACCTTAATACCGTTGTCCATTGTTGTTTCTTTAATTGCATCTTTGTAATCAACAAATTTAGGTTGTAGAGGGTCAGATTCTAATTTATTAAAATCTTTCATGTATTGAGAGCTTTTGTCTCTGTTAACATTCACTGGAGTAATACCAGGATTGGCTACTTTAACAATAGAATTATCTTCACCTTGACGTTTGTAAGTAACTACGTAATTATCCTTGTAGAAACGATTTGCAAAATCCATAACATCTTGTTTTGTTACCTTTTTTAAATCGTCTAAAAATTTCACTTTTCTATCCCAATTTTCATGGTGAATAAATGCATTATAGTACATAGAAGCTAAAGCTGTACTATTTTCATATTGTTGTGTTTGACTTAATTTCAAATCGTTTACAACTGCATCAATCATCCAATCTTCAAACTCACCTTTCTTTAATTTTTCAATTTGACCTAATAATAAATCTTTAACTTCATCTAATGTTTGACCTTCTTTTGGTGCACCACTAAAAGAATGGTATCCATAATCATTTAGAAAGGTTGGAGAACATCCAGCATACTGAACAGCCTGTTTCTGGTTTAAGTTTAAGTCAATTAGACCTGCATTCCCATTAGCTAAAATCATATCAGCAACTGTCATTAATTTTTCCTCTTGAGTATTAACCCCTTGAGATCTAAATGCAATAGAAACGCTTTCTGCTGTAGGTCCAAATACTTCATTTACAACAGGAGAAGTGATAGGTTCCTCTTTTGGAAGTGTTGGATGTACAACTTCTTTTTTCTCTAACTTTCCGAAGCTCTCGTTCACTTTTTGAATTGTAGATTCAAAATCTAAATCACCTACAAGAACCATAGCCATATTATTTGGCACATAGTACTTATCAAAATAATTGTTAATATCAACTAGCGAAGGATTTTTTAAATGATCAGCAATACCAATCGTAGATTGTTGTCCGTAAGGATGGTTTGGAAACAAACCTTCTAACATTGCTGCATAACGCTTTCTACCATCATTATCTTGACCTCTATTGAACTCTTCGAAAACAGCTTCTAACTCTGTATGGAACAAACGCAATACTAGCTCACTAAAACGCTCGCTCTCTAAGGTCAACCATTTTTCAAGCTCGTTAGCTGGAATTTTATTCTTATATACTGTTTCTTCAAACCAAGTATGAGCATTTGTTCCTGTAGCTCCAAGAGAACTTGTCATTTTATCATACTCGTTTGCAACACTGTAATTAGAAGCCTCTAAAGAAACTTCATCAATTGTTTTATAAATTTCTAATTTTTTAGCTGGATCTGACTCAGCTCTATGCTGTTCATATAAATCTGAAATTTGATCTAAATACGCTTTCTCTTTTTCCCAATCTATAGTTCCAATTTCGCTAGTACCCTTGAAAACCATATGCTCTAAATAATGAGCAAGACCAGTTGATTCCTTCGGATCATAATTTGAACCAGCTCTAACTGCGATGTAAGTTTGAATTTTAGGCTCGTCACTGTTTTTACTTAAATACACTTTAAGGCCATTGTCTAAAGTATATAAGCGTAAACCTGTTGGATCGTTAGCTACAGTTTCGTATGAAAAACCATTAGCATCATTTTGTGACTCGACTGCATAAGCCAAATCTTTCTTGGTGTTTTCAGTTTTACAATTGTAAGCTAATGCTACAAATGCAACCAAAACAAATAATTTGATGTACTTCATGTGATAGTGATAGTTGTTAATTTGATTTAAAATAAAATTCCGCTAGCTAAAATAAAGCTAACGGAATGATAACGTGATGTTTTTATATATATTTTAACAGTAGCTTAACTTATCACTTCTGCTACTTTTTTTCCTATTTCTGCAGGTGAATCTACAACGTGAATTCCACACGCTCTCATGATAGCTTTTTTGGCTTGAGCAGTATCATCACTTCCTCCTACAATTGCACCTGCATGTCCCATAGTACGACCAGCAGGAGCAGTTTCTCCAGCAATAAATCCTACAACTGGTTTTTTACTTCCACTATTTTGATACCACTTAGCTGCATCTGCTTCTAACTGCCCACCTATTTCACCTATCATAACAACACACTCAGTTTCAGAATCATTGATTAATAATTCAACAGCATCTTTTGTTGTAGTTCCAATGATTGGATCTCCTCCAATACCAATAGCAGTTGTTATTCCTAAACCTTGTTTTACAACTTGATCAGCAGCTTCGTAAGTTAACGTACCTGATTTTGAGACAATACCTACTCTTCCTTTTTTGAATACAAATCCAGGCATGATTCCCACTTTAGCTTCTTCAGGAGTAATAACTCCAGGACAATTAGGGCCTATTAATCTACAATCTTTGTTTTTAATATAATCTGAGGCTTTAATCATATCTGCAACTGGGATACCTTCAGTAATAGTAATAATTACTTTGATGCCAGCTTCAGCAGCTTCCATAATAGCATCGGCTGCAAATGCAGGTGGAACAAATATTATAGTTGTATCTGCTCCTACTTTATCTACGGCTTCTTGAACTGTATTAAAAACAGGTTTGTCTAAATGTGTCTGTCCTCCTTTTCCTGGTGTCACACCTCCAACGACATTGGTTCCATAATCAATCATTTGACCTGCATGAAACGTACCTTCACTACCAGTAAAACCTTGTACTATAATTTTCGAATTTTTATTAACTAAAACGCTCATTTGTGTTTGTTTTTTTTATTGAATTTTAAATTGCTAATTCGTTTTGCAAAAATAAGTTTTTGTCAGTGATTTTTAAATCTTTTTAGACTTTTATTTCTGCATAAGAATTTAAACTCTCAGCACTGATATCTGCCAACTGGCTTATTTCAAAACCTTTATATAATTTATCATCTTTAACTTCCCAAATTGAAATAAAATGTGCTAAAGCTTCTTCTTTTTCGGGACGTTCAATTGTTGTAGCGTAAACTGTAAATCTAGTTGTTATGATGTTATCGTCTTCTAAAAGATGGCTAACTCTATATTTAAAAGAGTGATACGACTTTTGAATGCCTTGTAACATTTCTTGAATACCTTCAAAATTCATTGTTCTGTATCCTTTGCTACTATTCCATTTTAGCTCACAATTCTTATGGAAAAAGTCCATAATATTTGTGTCTTTTGCTATGTCTGAATTATAAAATCGTTTGACTACCTGTTTTGCTATCATTTCAGTTTTTTTAATTCTTCTAAAATTCTTGGTATCTGTTTAATTGAAGCCAATCGTTTTAATTCTAATCGCGCTTCTTGTATTGGAGTTCCCCAATACACTTTATTACCTTCAATAGATTTGGTAACACCAGCTTGAGCTTGAACAACAGCACCTTTTCCAATAGTGATTCCACTAGCTGTTCCAACTTGTCCCCAAATAGTCACTTCATCTTCAATAACAACACAACCAGCAATTCCAGTTTGAGAGGCAATTAGACATTTTTTTCCTATAATGGTATCATGACCAACTTGAATTTGATTATCAAGCTTAGATCCATCACCAATGGTAGTATCACCTGTAACTCCTTTATCTATAGTACATGAAGCACCAATATCTACATGATTACCAATAACCACTCTACCACCAGATAATAACTGATCATAACCCTCTGGGCGCTTCTTATAATAAAAGCCGTTAGCTCCTAAAACA
This sequence comes from Psychroserpens sp., assembly GCF_045105015.1. Taxonomy (GTDB): domain Bacteria; phylum Bacteroidota; class Bacteroidia; order Flavobacteriales; family Flavobacteriaceae; genus Psychroserpens. The sequence continues at coordinate 1,531 of NZ_JBGCCX010000063.1, read as the reverse complement.
GTGCCTGAGTGTATGGTTACATTATTTCCTATCACAGCATCATCATATACGCTAACATTAGAATGTATGATACAATCATCTCCAATAACTACGTTATTTCCAATAAATGTATTAGGTTGTATTACAGTATTTTGTCCAATTTTAGCTGAAGTAGAAATGGAAGCTTCAGAAGATTGAAAAGGTTTAAAATATTTTGTAAGTTTATTGAAATCTCTAAACGGATCATCACTGATCAGTAATGCTTTTCCTTCCGGACATTCTACTTGTTTATTAATAAGTACAATTGTAGCTGCAGATTCTAAGGCCTTATCATAATATTTAGGATGATCTACAAAAACAATATCTCCAGCTTCAACCACATGAATTTCATTCATTCCTAAAACAGGAAAATCATCAGCTCCTACATATTCTGTAGAAATAATAGTTGCAATCTCTTTAAGTGTATGAGGTTTAGGAAATTTCATTATTCCTTAATACGTTCTTTGTAGGTTCCTTTATCGGTTTCAACTTTAATTTTATCACCTTCATTAATAAATAAAGGGACATTTACTTCAGCTCCAGTTTCTACAGTTGCAGGTTTAGTTGCATTAGTAGCAGTATTGCCTTTTACACCAGGTTCAGTCGCAGTAACCTCTAAAATTACTGTTGCAGGCATATCTACTGAGAGTGGCATGTTATCTTCAGTATTGATAAGTATGGTAACTATTTGACCTTCTTTCATTAAATCTGGTCTGTCTAGTGCCGCTTCTAGTAATCGTATTTGAGTATAATCAGCTTCATTCATAAAATGATAGAATTCACCATCATTGTATAAGTATTGAAACTTATGAGTTTCAACACGAACATCTTCAATTTTATGACCCGCTGAAAATGTATTATCCAAAACTTTTCCAGTTGTAACACTTTTCATTTTAGTTCTCACAAAAGCTGGACCTTTACCAGGCTTTACATGAAGGAACTCTATAATTTTATAGATATCATTATTGTATTTGATGCATAATCCGTTTCTTATATCTGAAGTACTTGCCATAAATTTATTTTATTTAGCTAATAACTAGCTTGTTATGTGGTTATTCAATCTTATTTTAATTAATTTGATTTGAAATACCCTTTCATGATTCCACGATGTGAATTCTTTATAAACTGAAGAATTTCATCTCGTTCAGTAGTAGCTTCCATTTCAGCTTCAATTAAATCTGAAGCTTGGGTATTATTATAATTTTTTTGATAGAGCATTCTATATATATCTTGAATCTCTCTTATTTTTTCAGTTGAAAATCCTCGACGACGTAATCCAACCGAATTAATTCCAACATAAGACAATGGTTCACGACCTGCTTTCACAAAAGGTGGGACATCTTTTCTTACTAAAGAACCACCAGTGACAAAGGCATGGTTACCAATAGAGCAAAACTGATGAACAGCTGTCATTCCTGCTAAAACAACATAATCTCCTACATTAATATGTCCAGCTAGTGTGCTATTATTAGAAAAAATACAGTTATTACCAACGATACAATCGTGAGCTACA
>NZ_JBGCCX010000062.1:0-2584 GCF_045105015.1 Psychroserpens sp. | reverse complement strand
AATTGACCGCAGATTTCCTTTGTTTTATCGGTACTGAGAGAATCTATGACAACTATTTCGTCTACTACAGGAAGTAAGGATTCGATGCATGCCTGAATATGCTTCTCCTCGTTTAGTGTAATAATAACTCCTGATAGTTGTACAGGCATAAATCTGATCGGTAAAATAGTCAAAACCTAAGATAGTTAATTATTAGGTAGCTTTGTTTGACCAGATAATATCATCTCTTGATGCACTTGCATGTTCGACCGAGCATATTTAGCCATTTTATTTGCTTTATCTTTATTCTGAATAAAATAATCCGTTCTGTCTTTTTCCCTGTAGTTATAAAGTGCCATTGTTTTTTCTTTCATAATACAAAAATGAGTAGTATCTAAAATCCCTATTTTGTCATCATCATTAATAATAGCAAATTCTCTATTCTCATTTATTAAATCTATTCCCAACGTATTGTTTATGTACGGCTGTTTGATTAACCCCATGATGGTAGGAAATATATCGACTTGATTTCCCATTTTCTTATACGATTTGGGTGATTTTATTAGGTTGGGAGAATAGAATAATAAAGGAATATGAAAGTAATTTAAGGAAATATCATAGGTCGCACTCATAGGAACACCATGGTCAGCAACAAAAACAAAAAGGGTATTGTTAAACCACTTTTGTTTTGAGGCTGATTGAATAAAACTTTTTAATGACCAATCCGCATATTCTACAATTTGTTTTCCGATTTCGTCTGTTTTTGGCTTGAAATAATCAGGAACATAGAAAGGACCATGATCACTAGTCGTCATAAATGTTACAAAAAAGGGATTATCTTCTTTTGCCAAATCATTAATGATAGGCATAGAGTAGCGAAACATATAATCATCTGGTACACCTAAAGTTGTTTTAACCTCACTAATTGGGTAATCAGCCTGACTGATAATATGTTGAAAATTATTAGTCCTTAAAAAGCCTTCTATATTATCGTATTGGCTATCATGTGTTGTAAAATAAGTAGTCGAATACCCTTTGTCTTTGAGTGTTTTACTAAGTCCCGTATACTCCCTTATGTTTTTCATCGTATGTTGACGGTATAGAGCTGGGAATGAAAATAAACTACTAAAAATACCGTTGAATGTATGTTTACCAGCACTGTACATGTTTTCAAAGTAAATAGAACTATGTGATAAACTATCTAAGAAAGGTGTAATATTATTTTTATTGCCGTGCCGTGTCATTTTAGCAACACTCATACTTTCCATTATGATAAGTACAATATTAGGTTTTATAGACACAACCGTATCGTATGTAACATCTCTAGCGATTGGAGACTCAACATAGTCTGTTCCTTTATTGTTTAAATAGGATTGTACATTACTGAAAGCTTCGTCTTTTCCCATGAAGTGTACCAAATCATTGTCACTATCTGTACTATCTAAATAACTACGGATTAAAGTAAAAACAGGATTTAACCCTAGTTTATTTAAAAAAGCATTATCAGAGAAATAAGCAGTGCCTATCCTTATAGGAGACTTTTTTTGGATACGTCCTCTAATACCTAAGAACATAAGAGCAAGGAATAGCAGCGTTACTATTATATTAATGAATATTTTAATTTTACCTGTTGAGTGTAGTTCTTTCTTCTTAAATATTTTTGATAAAAAGTAAAAAAATAAAACATTAAGGATAATAAAAGGGATACTAATCAAAAAGTATTTTGGCTCTTGAATAATCATGGAGACTACAAAATCTATATTTTCAACCCACGCAAAAGCACCAACTGAAAGCCTATCATAAAATTGGTTGAAATAAGGCACATCTGCCGCTGAGATAAAGAAAGCAAAAGTGAAGGTGATGAAAATCCAATAGAAAAAAAAACTATGTATTACCGTTGAATTTATTCTTAGTATATCAGTAATTACGAGTATTAAAGCAGGAATAAATAAAAGGTAACCAGAGATAACGATATCAAATCGTACGCCCATAATAAAAGATTGAATAATAGTAGTTATCAACGTGTCCTCATGTACTCTATCTAACTCTGTTAAGAATAAGATGAATCTAAAAGTGGTGAAAATTGCCAGTACAAGCAGGTAAACGGTTAAAATTAACTTGACGCTTTTATTCATGAGTATGATTGGTAAAATAGTCTAATCAAAGATAGTTATTTCAGTAATGTAAAATAGGAGTGAAACAAAAAATCCTTTCCACAAAGGTGAAAAGGATTTTAGTTAATACATTTAATTAGTCTAATGTATTAGGCTACATTTTTGATTGAATAGTGATTATTCATCAATTTACTAGCAAAACGTAGAGCTGTTTGGATATCCTTCTTTGTTAATACAGGATAATTTTCCAGTACTTCCTTTTCTGAGTCCTCAGCAGCTAAGAATTCTAAAATTGTGGTTACACCAATTCTAGTACCCTTAAATGTAGGTTTACCATTACATACCGAAGGATCCGAAATAATATTATCTAGTAATTGTATCATATCTTGTAAACAGTAAGTTACGAATAATTAGTTCCTTTTAAACATGCAGCGCTCTATTATCAGTAGCTGCTAAACAGGCTTCTTTTAGTGCTTCAGTGAAGGTTGGAT
>NZ_JBGCCX010000061.1:0-4818 GCF_045105015.1 Psychroserpens sp. | reverse complement strand
CTAGTAATTGTTTGTGTGTTACCACAAGCATCCACAGCACTATCAGTAAAAGAAACAGTTACATTACCACATGTATCAGTAGCTGTAGCATTTCCAGTAGCCGTAGGATCAATACTATCAGTACATTCAACCGTTGCGTTACTAGGAATATTAAGTGTTGGAGCAGTAGTGTCTTCAACAGTAATTGTTTGCGTATCAGAAACAGAATTACCACACTCATCAGTAGCTGTCCAAGTTCTAGTAATTGTTTGTGTATTACCACAAGCATCCACAGCACTATCAGTAAAAGTTACAGTTGCGTTACCACAAGTATCAGTAGCTGTAGCATTTCCAGTAGCAGTAGGATCAATATTATCAGTACATTCAACCGTTGCGTTACTAGGAATATTAAGTGTTGGAGCAGTAGTGTCTTCAACAGTAATTGTTTGCGTATCAGAAACAGAATTACCACATTGATCAGTAGCTGTCCAAGTTCTAGTAATTGTTTCAGTATTTCCACAACCAACAACACTACTATCAGTGTAAGTTACTGTAACATCACCACAATTGTCTATAGCTGTAGCTGTTCCAGTATTTGGAGGATTTGTATCTTCAGTACACTCTCTATTTTTATTAGGAGGTATTGTTAAAGTTGGAGCAGTAGTGTCTTCAACAGTAATTGTTTGCGTATCAGAAACCGAATTACCACACTCATCTGTAGCTGTCCAAGTTCTAGTAATAACTTTTGAATCTGCACAATTATTCACAGTTGCATCTTCATAAGTAATAGTGACATTACTACATGTATCTGAAGCAGTTGCTTCGCCTGTAGCAGAAGGAGATGAGTTTCCACTTTGTGAACATTCCATAGTAATGTTGTTAGGAATGTTTAAAGTAGGCGGAGTTGAATCTACAAGAGTAATTGTTTGTGTATCAGATGTCGTTTTACCACAAGCATCAGTTACAGTAAATACTCTTTCGACAACTGTTGTACAGCCAGAAGAGATCACTTCATCTATATAAGTGATTATCTGTAAGCTTGTATCATCACTTGCATTATAATTTGAATTAGTATTAAAAACACTCAATACATTTCCAGATATTATATTGCTGTAAGGAAAAATACTATTATTTGATGTAATATCTGAAGCATCACAGCCTTCTAATGAAATGTTATTAGGTAAAGATATTTCAGGGTCTTCAGTATCAATAGCATTTATCGTTCTTTGTATATCAATTGTACAGTCATTGGCATCAGATACCGTTACTGAATAAGTTCCTGGTCCTACATTACTTAAATCTTGATCAGTACTTCCATTAGACCATAAATACGTATATGGTAAAGCGCCACCATTTACTGTAATGTCAATAATTCCGTTAGTATCATTAGGACAATTAACATTTGAAGCTGTTGCTTCAATTTCAAGGTTACTTAAAATAATTGGTTGCGGATATACATTTGTACATTTTGTAAAATCATTTATAATATTAAGATTATAGGAGCCAGCAGAAACATTCGGAAAAATAGGCGAACTCTGATAGGGTTGTCCATTTAATGAATAATTATATTGTGAACCAATAGGGCTTGTGACTGTTATTACGAAATTATCATTAAAATCACATGCAATATCAATCTCTGGAACTTCAGGAAGTGGATTATAATTCAAATTAACTACAGCAGTATCACATACATTTGCATTTGGTGCAGGAAGACAAACTTGATATTCGAAATTTACACCTCCAACATAACCTGGTGTAGGTGTATATTCATAAGAACCATCAGGATTAAAGGTAAAAGATTGTCCTGCAGGAGTAGGTCCAGATAAGAGCGTAAATGTTGAATTATCAGGTACATTATCAGTTTGAGCTAAATCCCCTGAGAACGAATTATCTATACAATTAATATTAGTTTGACCAACTGCATATTTCTGCATAATGAAAAACTTTCCATCTCCATCATCTCGTGTTGCAGATACAAATTCGATTTTAGTAATTTTTGAACCTGTAGGCGCTATTTCATTTAAATAAAATAATGCAACACCAATAGTTTGACCACTATCATTACAACGACCAGATTTCCAAAAATCTGAGTTATTATTAGGAACTCCATAAGTACAACCTGTATAGTTACCTGAGTTTCTTACAAAAGTCTGACCTAATTTTTGTTCGATACCTCCTCCTGCTGGAATACCCCAGATTTCAATATAAAAACAATTATTTGCACCTCTTTCAGTTACTGCTAAAACACCATCTGAGTTTGAAGGTATTGCAGGGTTGTAAAAAATGGTTTGCTTTTGAGCGTCAGTATTTTCTATAGTAGCAGAATCAGAATTACAAATGTCTCTACCATTTCCGTTAGAAGTATAGTAGTGGTTTAAGTTTTTTGATCTAAAGGCATCTCGTGCTCTTAAAACCCAATCTGCTTCATTACTACTATCTCCACCGACAAAAGCTCCGTTTTGCATGATTCTATTTATAGCATGACGTTGCGCAAGTGTGTTAGGACCATTTCCTGGACCAGGACCTAAACGTGTAAGTTCATAGTCAGTAGGTACAACGAATGTATTGTAGATATCACTAAAAATCGTAATTGATTCTATTGTAGCAGGATCATCAATAGTCGGTTGAGTTGCTTCTAACCACTGAAAGGTAACATCATTAATATTACCTTGTATTGAAGGCGCTTGCATTTGTGAGTATGAATTACTACTAATAAATAATATCAATAATAATATAGTATAAAAAAGGTTTGTCTTTCGTGATAAAACAAAAGATGAGCTAATCCTATTAGCACAATTATACTGTTGAGACAATTGAGTAAAGTTTTTCATAAACTCTATAGTTAATTTTTTATATTTTAATTTTTTCTGCATTTACTTCAGACATCAATTATAATGACTCATGTAAATCACTACATTTTAGCTTTTCACTTCTTAAACGTAACGGTTTGAAATTTAATTCAAATTTTATATTCGCTTAGCGATGTTTAAAATATTGCTATACAAGAGATTCAATTAAGCTTATAAAACTTAACCAAATGACTAATATATTTTGAGGGGAGGTCGATGGTACGAAATACCACGAAAATGGATTTATTAATGTATTTTTGATTTGGGGTCATTACACTTTATATTAATTAAACAAAACAAACAATAACCAAACTGGTTAGCAAATTTAAATGTTAAAGGGACGAAAATAATCGTTAAAACGGAATTATGCAACATTTTATCGATAAAATATTACACTTCGTCGAACAATTATGAAACAATTAGTACTAATTAGACATGCAAAGTCATCATGGAAATATGATGTTAATGATGCTGAAAGACCACTAAAAAAGAGGGGTTTTAGAGATGCAACATTAGTTTCCGAATCGTTTAAAAGCTCTTCTTTTTTACCTGAAATTATTTTTTCAAGTTTTGCTAATAGAGCCCTAACTACGTGTAGGATTTTTATGAAAAACCTAAATTATGATGAAGAAATTCTTCATATTAAAGATGAATTATATGATTTTGGAGGTCAAAATGTGATAAAATTTATAACTCAAATCGATGATTGTTATAAAAAGGTTATGATTTTTGGACATAATCATGCGTTCACATCAATTTGCAATATATTTGGCAACCAATTTATTGATAACTTACCAACAAGTGGTTTAGTTATTATAAATTTTGATGTCTATTCCTGGCAACATATAAAAAACGGAACAACAGAACTTACAATTTTTCCAAGAGATCTAAAATAATGGTAAAAGAAAAAAATAGGTACATTAATCGCGAACTCAGTTGGCTCCAATTTAATGAACGTGTATTACAAGAAGCAGAAGACGAAAGTGTGCCACTTATTGAACGATTAAGATTTTTAGGTATATTTTCAAATAACCTAGATGAATTTTTTAAAGTACGTTATGCTACGGTTAAACGTATAGATGAAGCTGGTAAAGGAGGTAAAAGTGAACTTGGAGGCGTGAAAGCTGGTGAACTCTTAGAAATTATAACTGATATCGTTATAAAACAACAAAGTTATAGCTTAGAAATTCTAAACAAAATTCAAAAAACACTAAAAGAAGAGAATATTCATATTATTAATGAAACACAAATTGATGAGTCTCAGCATAATTTTATTAAAGAGTATTTTTTACAAAATGTAAGTCCTGCATTAGTCACCATAATTTTAAATGATTTGGTCAAGCTTCCTATATTGAAGGATAGTGCTGCATACTTAGCTGTAAAAATGGTATTAGATACTGATGAAAAACAATACGCTCTAATCGAAATACCAAAAGCAATTGATCGATTTGTAGTTTTACCAAAAAAAGGTGACGATCATTACATTATTATATTAGATGATTTACTCAGGTATTGTTTGGATGATATCTTCAATATATTTGAATATAAATCTATTTCGGCCAATATGATTAAGATTACCAGAGATGGTGAGCTTGATTTTGACAGTGATTTGAGTAAGAGTTTCATTGAGAAAATTTCTGACAGTGTAAAAGATAGACAGATAGGTGATCCTGTGAGGTTTGTTTATGACAAGACTATAGATGAAGAAACTCTAGAGTATTTAATGTCAAAAATGGGTATCGATTCTAAAGATAGTGTTATTCCGGGTGGTCGTTACCACAATAGAAGAGATTACATGGGTTTTCCAAGTTTAGGAAGAACAGATTTGTTATATGAAAAAATTCAACCTTTACAGATTAAAGGAGTGAGCCTTCAGAATAGTATTTTTTCAACCATATCACAGAAAGATTACTTACTTCATACACCATATCAAACCTTTTCGTATGTTGTTAAATTTCTACGAGAAGCTGCATTAGACCCTAAAGTTAAG
>NZ_JBGCCX010000060.1:0-3763 GCF_045105015.1 Psychroserpens sp. | reverse complement strand
CCAGTTGAATTAAAATGAACTGTATATGTTTTTGTCTCTATGGAATTCATTGCCATTAATGTCTTTCTAATAAAGTGGAAAATTAGCTGTTTTTAGTAAAATAATAGCTACCAAATAATTATTTTTGGTATATAATTTTTTTGAATGACTACAAACACACTTTTTGATAACACTGAAGTTGCTTTTGCACTCAAAAATGACGCTCAGTTAGAACGTGCTTATTTTTTATTTAAGATGATTTCTCATCAACCTTTAGTAAGAATAGGAACAGCTGCCACCAATTTTGCATTAAAAGCTAATTTGCCAGTTGAAGGCTTAATTCGCTCTACAGTATTTGATCATTTCTGTGGAGGTGTAAATGAAGAAGATTGTTTACCGGTTATTGATAAAATGTACACTAAAGGGGTGAGTTCTGTTTTAGATTATTCAGTAGAAGGAAAAGAGGAGGAATCTACCTTTGATGAAGCAAGAGATAAGATTTTAAAAATTATCAAGTTTGCTGATGAAAAAGACGCTATGCCTATTGTTGTTTTTAAGCCTACTGGTTTTGGTCGTTTTTATTTGTATCAAAAAAAAGGAGAAGGTAAGACGTTCACTTCTGAAGAACAAGACGAGTGGAATAGGATAGTAGCACGTTTTGATGCGGTTTGTAGTTTAGCAAAAGAAAAAGATGTTGAAGTATTGATTGATGGAGAAGAAAGTTGGATGCAAAATGCAGCAGATGATCTTTGTGAAACTATGATGTTGAAATATAATCAAGATAAGCCTATTGTTTACAATACATTACAGACGTATAGATGGGATCGATTCGATTATTTAAAAGCGATTCACGATCGTGCAAAATCTCAAAATTTTAAAGTAGGTTTTAAAATTGTTAGAGGTGCTTACATGGAAAAGGAGAGAGAAAGAGCTGAAGAGAAAGGTTATAAATCTCCTATTTGTGAAAGTAAACAAGCAACAGATGATAATTTTAATTCTTGTATGACTTATATTTTAAATCATCTTAATAGTATTTCATTGTTTATTGGTACACATAACGAGCAAAGTTGTTATATAGCTATGGATTTGATGAAAGAATTAGGAGTTGATAAGAAAGATAATAATGTCTGGTTTGGACAACTTTATGGTATGAGTGATCACATTAGTTTTAATTTGGCAAAACAAGGTTATAATGTTGCTAAATACGTCCCGTTTGGTCCAGTAAAGGATGTAATGCCGTATTTAATTAGAAGAGCAGAAGAAAATACATCTGTAGCAGGACAAACGAGTAGAGAACTTAATTTATTAAAGCATGAGAAAGCTAGACGAAAGTTATAAAAAAGAAAGCCACAATTTTAGTTGTGGCTTTCTTTTTTATATAATTCCGAATCTTTTCTTTTTTTGTCGTGGATTATTTCCATAACCGTATCCGTAACCTCGCTTCTTAATTGTACCATTAAGTAGAATTGCCATATTAGGTAATCGTTTTTCTTCATAAAGCGTCTGTGCAATATGCAATTCGCGCTTGTCAACATTATCAACACTAACAACGTATATAAACATATCTGCATGATCGCTTATTAATAAAGTATCAGTCACTAGACCAACTGCAGCTGTATCAACAATAATGTAATCATATGTCTTTTTTGCAAAATCAAAAAGTTCATTTACTCGATTACTCATTAACAATTCTGCTGGATTTGGAGGTATGGTTCCAGATGGAATAACATCTAAAAATGGATTGCCTTCAGTTTTGATAATTACATCATTTACATTTAAAGATTTATCCGAAATATAATCAGTTAATCCTTTGTTTGCTTTTATATTAAGGTAATCATTAACTCTTGGGACTCTAATATCTGTTTCAATTAGTAAAACTTTCTTTTCAGAAAACGAAAACGAACTTGCCAAATTTGTGGTTGTATGCGATTTTCCTTCCTGAGCAGTTGTAGAAGTAACAAAAACTGTTTTACATGGTGAATTCGAACCTTGTAACATAAAGTTAATATTTGTTCTTATAATTCTAAAAGCTTCAGCTTTAGGTGAATAATCTACTTTAGTCACAACATTAAAATTAGTGTCAGACTTAGGAATATCTCCTAAAAACGGAGCTTTAATTAAACGTCTGACATCATCTTTTGTGTGTACTTTGGTATCTAACATGTTTTTTGCAAAAACATAAGACACTGGTAAAAATAAACCAATCAGTAGCGCTGATAAATAAATCATTTGTTTCTTGGGTGAAACAGGATCATTATACGTATAGGCTTGGTCAATGACTTTAGCATTAGCTGTAGACATACCTAAAGTAATTGCAGTTTCCTCTCTTTTCTGAAGAAGATATAAATACAATGATTCTTTAATGTCCTGCTGACGTTTAATATCTCTAAACTGACGTTCTTTGCCAGGAGCAGAATAAATTTGACCTCGAATTCTTGAGTCTTCTCTATTTAAATTGTTAAGTGTAATTTGATTAGCAGATTTAATGTTTTTTAAACTTTGATTGATATTGTTTTTCAATGCATTTATCTGGTCATTCAATTTAACTACAGTTGGGTTTTTTTCACTTGAATTTTTCAATATACGATCACGTCTTGAGACAAGATCATTATGGCTTTTAGTGATTTGCGCAAAATTATTATCAGCAATACCAATGTCTGCTGGTAATAGGTCTGATTCAGATGAACCATCATTCAGGCGTTCAGTCATGAATTCAACTAATTGTAACTGATTGCTAGTCGCATTAATTTTAGCTTCTGTAGCTTTTTCACTTTCTAAAAAGAGATTTGATTGAGAACCTAAAGCGATTAGTTTATTGTCTTTCTGTAGTTTTTCTGCAGTAAAGTCAACCTTTTCTAGTTCGTTGGATACAATGTTTAAACGATTAGTAATGAAATCGGATGTGATTTGTACAACTTTTTCTTTATCGTTTATAACATCGTCATTATATTTTTCGATGACTTTGTCTAGTATCAGTTTCGCTTTTTCCTTTATACTTTCGTTAACTGAAAGACGAATCACATTTGATTTTTGTGAAGGTGCAACCACTATTTTACTTAGGTAAGCTTCTACAACAACGTCTAAAGGTTTGATTTTAATTTCAACATGTGAGTTAGGAGCAGAGCCATAAGAACCAATGTTTGGGGTTAATATAAATTCTCCAAAAGAAGTTTCTACTTTTTCACCAAAACTATGAGTTGTTGTGTCAGAACCTCCAAATTGTAAAAACTTATTAGTGTTAACTTTTGATAGTTCAAATTGTTGATCAGAAATAATTTTTACATACAACGATTTGTTAATGTTTTCTACAATTGAATCACTTACTAAAAAGTTGATATTTAACGGTGGATTTGTATATACTTCTTCTTGTTTTACTTTACCGTTAACAAGGTATTTGATGTTTAGATTTAAATCTCTTACTACTTCTGTAATTATCGTTCGTGACTTAATGACTTCAATCTCATCTGTTACATTAGGTAAATCGCTACCTAAAAGTCCATTCTGAAGAGACGAAATTTCTGCTAAACTTCGTGAATTTTCATCTTCTTTTAATTTTATTGTGGCATTTGCTTGATAAGTATATGTACTGTATCTAATGACAATAAAAGCTACAAGCAAGGCAACAATAACACAAGCTAAAATTAGCTTCCATTTAGATAAGTATAATTCAACTATATCTATAATGTTGTCTTTATTTGAAAGGTCGTTTTTAGACATAATATTTAATTTAGTGGCTTTTTATTTATCTGAATGCAAAAATTGCAACAATAGTCGCAAGAGTAGA
>NZ_JBGCCX010000059.1:0-5662 GCF_045105015.1 Psychroserpens sp. | reverse complement strand
AATTCACCTGTATCAGTATTCATTATGGCAGTAACAGATTCGTTGTTGGCTGAAACTTCTCCAAATGAAGCTTCAGAAGTTTCACAAGTTATAATATCTATTTATGTTAAAAACTATTCCGAAAAACACTATTAAAGTAGTATTCCAATGATGTATTTATTCGGATATAAAAAGCATTTTCACTTAGTTTTTAAGGCATCGTACACCTGAACCTAGAAGGATTGAATTATCAGCAAACTCCATAGTTTCTTCAAGAAGATTTAAAACTCGTCGTGTTTGATCTGTTTGATTTATATTACTAGTAGCTAAGGTACTAATGACTCCTGCTCCTGTAGCACTACCAAGATTTGTAGAATAACCATTTGCAAGCGCATTAAACCCATAAATATCTGTTCCATTTCCCGAAAAATTACTCCAACCTGAAGTAGATTTTAAAGCAGTTCCTTCATTATCAGTATAACCTTCACTAGATAAATAATTTTTTAGTTCGATAAAATCTGCTTCAGATGGAATTCTCCAACCATTAGGAGCTAATTTTCCTGAGGATAATGCTGCTTCATTATAAAGTGCACCATAATAGTCAAAAGGTAAGTCTTCATCGAAGATATTATTCAAATCTGAAGTGTCGGCCCATTGATAGAAAGGAAACATTTGGTTATCTAGGTTCCAATCGTTACCAAATTCTGCAAAAGTATATTCAGTAATTGGAGTTCCGTCATTTAATGATGTTGTTTTCAAATTTTCTACCATCCATGTTTGATTGCCTATAACTATAGTTTCATAAACATTGCCATCAATATCTGTTACGGTAGTTATTAAAATGTTTTCTTCCGAATCATCTTGTGAATTATCATCACTCGAACAACTACAAAAGATAAGTAGTATCATAGATAAATATAGAAATGGTTTATTAAAGGTTTTCATTGTTGTTGTTATTGTTTTAATTAAAGCCAAATAACAATCTCAAATTATTTGGCTTTTTAGAGTTTAAATTTATTGTTTTATGAATCGTTTCGTTTCAGATTGATTGCCATAAGAGAGATTTATAAGGTATAAACCATTATCTAAATTGGAAACATCAATTGCTGTATTTGAACTATTTTGAATACTATCGCTAATTACTAATTTACCCAAGACATCATAAACTTGATAATCCAATCGTCCTGAACCGTTTTTAACATCTATATTTAAGATGTCATTTGAAGGATTTGGATAAAGTTTTAAATTTTGTCCAAGATTAAAATCATCGACACTTAGTAGTAAAGTGTCCCAAAACTGAAATCCATTTTGGTTTCCATCTCCACCATATTCATAAGGAGGAGCTATATTAATAAAAGTTCCAGAGGTCCAGATTCCTTTTGCAACAGCAACATTTTCACGACCAATTCCGCCTGCACCATATTGCATAAAGTCTTCCATGGCTGCCGAAGAGCTAAAACTCGGTGTTGTATAAAGACCTAAATCTGATGAGGTTGCATCTAAGCTTGATCCTAATGTTAAGACCAGATCTGCGCCAACAGCAAGATTTGTGCTTCCACTGATAATTGTGCCATCACTTACTTGAGTATAGTCAAACCTTGCACAAAACCAATATGATGAAATATCCAGAGGATCTTGTGCACTACCAAAGTTATGAAGCTTAACAGTGCTCGTTGCAGGATCAACTTCAACGATTCTGATTTGTGCTTCTGAGATCTGGAATGTTAGGGCTAATAGGCCTAGAAATAAAAATGTTTTAAATGTGTAATTTGTTTTCATAATGTGATTAATTTTTTGGTGATTAATTATTAATTATCGTGCATTGGTCGAGTTTTACTTGCTCTAATAAATCGTCATAACCAATAACACGACCTTTAATTTTTATATTCGAATTTAAAGCAAGCTCTTGATTTATGTCATTTGAAAATTGACAGAATACTTTGCCTTCTAAGGTAATTGAATTTTTATCAGATTCTGAAACATGTCCAGTAATTTCAATCGTATTATTTAAATAAATAGATTCAGCGTTCGTCATATTTTTTGAAAAGCTTGAACTAATAGCATTTGTGTCAACCTCAAAAAAGGCAGATGCACTATTAGTATCTCTATGGTCTTGATAGATATAGTTATAACCTAAAATGAATATAATTGTTAGCGCAACTAGTATCCCAATGCTATTTTTAAATTCTTTGCTCATTATATTTTTTTTATTTGGGTTATAAGCTGCTTTAGTTAATAAAGCAGCTTAAAAATCAATTTTAAAAACCCTTAAAGATTAACCCAAATTTTTCTTTTTCATTTATTCTTAATTAGTTACATGAGTTTCTGTAACGTAAGCGTTCACTTGTTGATAACACAAAATCAACTTTTGCGATACCTGTTGTATTACTAATTTCTTGTAATTCCCAATTATTATTACACAATGGAAGCGCTGGAACATCGATAATGATAGTAATATTATTTCCTGTGCCTAACATAGACCATGTTCCAAAAACAGTCGTAGTATTCCAAAAGACAGAAAGAGATCCATCTGTAAAAAAATTAAAATCATATCCCTCATATACACTATTGTAATCGGTACTTTCTCGCTTTAATTTATCGACATACCAATCTTGACAATTGGTTAAAAAGTCGGCAACTAATTCTTGTGTACAATCATTACAATCATCGTCATCGAAATCGAAATCGTCATCTTCGTCACAAGTGTTTTGGTAGGCGTTTATGGTAGATCTTAGTTCGGGAATAGAATGAATTTCTATAATAGTATCA
The DNA here is from genome assembly GCF_045105015.1 of Psychroserpens sp. Lineage (GTDB taxonomy): Bacteria > Bacteroidota > Bacteroidia > Flavobacteriales > Flavobacteriaceae > Psychroserpens. Next base: position 2,914 of record NZ_JBGCCX010000059.1, on the reverse strand, counting down.
TCTAATAATTTTACGGTAATCGGAAAGTTTATAGATACAATTTCTTCTGTGGCAATGGTATTTACAAAGGTGTATAATTCTTTATCTGTGGTTAAGACCTCATTTGATAAGGATTCATTTGAAATATTGAATATTGATGCGGTTATTGGAAAAGTAAAATCGAGGCATTCAATATCATCATCTTCAATGTTTTCGCCATTGCATTCAGCTGCAATAGCAGTTAATTCGGAAGACGAGTTGACTACAATTTCAGTAAAATCATTTTTAACGACAGTTACAGGATATGAAATTTCTAAATTATTAATATCATCATATTCTTCATCAAAAATGGATTCAATCAAAACATAGTCACTTTTAGAGTTCACATCAACTTGAATAGCATTTGCTGTTACTGTGATTGGTAACTTTATATTAAAGCAGTTCGCTACATCTATAATATTATCGTCTGAACCATCATTAGATGCAGTACGGAGCATTAAATTAGCAATGGATGACTCAGGTTCAATAATTTCATCAGTTGTGGAGTCGATAAACTCTGTTTCTTCTTTTCTACATGATGTAAAAAAAACTGAGAAACACATGGTTAAAGTGAATATGATTTTAATTGATAGTTTCATAATGCAGCATTTGTTTAAAATGTAATGCTTTGAATATATAACAACTACACTTTAAAAACTCCTGAAAAAAAGATTTTTTTTTATCTACCTTTATCACATAAAAGCGAAACATTGCAGAAAGATCTACAGGATAATATTTGTGAAACCAAAGTTTTCGAACACGTATATAACACGTATTCAAGGGATTTACATAATTTCTTATACTATAAATATGGTGAGCAGTTAAATCCTAGTGATAAAACTCAGGATGCGTTTATCAAACTATGGGATAATTGTAAAAAAGTCACGTTGAGTAAAGCAAAATCCTTTTTGTTTACTATAGCGAATAATATGGTTTTAAATGATATTAAACATCAAAAGGTGGTGCTTCAACATCAGAAGACAAAGCCTAAATCATATTCAAACGAAACTCCAGAATTTATCATGGAGCACGAACAGTACTTAGAACGTTATAAGAAAGTGCTTTCCAGCTTATCAGAAGAACAACGTGTCGCATTTTTATTAAATAAGGTAGAAGGGAAGAAGCATTCCGAAATAGCCGAGTATTTGGGAGTAACTAAAAAAGTTGTAGAGTATAGAATTTACAGTGCGTTTAATATTCTGAAAAAAGAATTAGAACATTTTAAAATAAAATAGTCAGGATTTATTTAAGTGAAGTTGTTATATAAACAGAGAATCGATGTATGGATAGAGAAGCGCTCTTAAAAAAATGGTTGAATAATGAATTAACTCCTGCCGAAAAACGAGAATTCGAGCAAGGAGAAGATTTTGCATTAAATCAATCTATTATTGATACTGCTCAACAATTTAAGGCATCTCTATTTTCTGAATCTAAATCATTTGATAGCTTTCATCAAACTTATAAATCGAAAACATCTCATGCAAAACAGATTGATTGGTTCAAACCTTTGTTAAGAATAGCAAGTGTTGTGGTAATTGCTCTAGGAGTTTATTTTACATTTTTTAATTCAAATATCATAGAAATTGAAACTTTGGCTAGTCAACACTCTACAATTGAATTACCAGATTTATCTCAAGTGACTTTAAATGCTGCATCTCAAATTACCTATGATCCAGATGATTGGAATAACAACAGGAGGTTAAACCTTAAAGGCGAAGCCTATTTTAAGGTTGCGAAAGGAAAAACTTTTGATGTTATTACGTCAAAAGGTAAAGTAACTGTTGTTGGTACAGAATTTACCGTTAACCAACGATTCGATTATTTTGAAGTGCAATGCTTTGAAGGCATTGTTAAGGTAACTTCAGGTACAATATCAAAACAACTACTTGCTGGTAACAACTTTAGACTTATAGATAACAAATTAAGCCTAGACAAAACAACATTTGATAGTCCACAATGGACGCAAAACAAAAGTGTATTTAAAGCACTGCCTTTAAAAGACGTTATAGCCGAAATAGAACGACAGTATAATATTAAGATTAAAGTAAAAGATGTAAATATGAAACGATTATTTACTGGAGGATTTGTTCATGATAACATCGAAAACGCCTTGTTATCAGTAACAGAACCAATGAATTTAGGCTACACTATTGATGCTTCAAATGCGGTTTTAATTTATGGTGAAAGCAATTAAATTCACTTTTCTACCCTTGCTATTACTAATGTGTTCTCTAGTTAGTAATGCTCAAGAGCAACAAAATAAATCAGATTTAAGGGAAGTGTTTGAACTTCTGCAAGAACACTATGGCATTCAGTTTAATTATGCCGAAGATTTACTTGCAGATAGTCAAATTGTGATGCCTTCAAAAAATTTGACCTTAACAGAACTATTATCCTATTTAGAGACTCAAACTAATCTCTCTTATAATAATCTTGATGGTACTTTTATTTTAGTTCAGCGAAAAGTATGGCCTTTTGAAACTCAACAACTTAATGAAATTGTACTTTCAGAATACATTGTGAAAGGTATTAATAAACTAAACGATGGGTCTTATAATATCAATTTTAAACAATTTGATATATTACCAGGACTTGTAGATACCGATGTTTTACAAGCGATTCAAGCATTTCCAGGAATTCAAAGTATTAATGAAACTGTATCTAACATCAATATTCGAGGTGGTACACATGACCAAAATTTAATGCTATGGGATGGTATTAAAATGTATCAATCTGGCCACTTTTTTGGTTTAATATCAATGTTCAATCCGCAAATAACTCAACGCGTTAATGTGGTTAAAAATGGTACTGAATCATCTCTTACAGATGGCGTCTCAGGTACCGTTGCTATGACCACCAATCCAGATGTAAATAAGGATTTCAAAGGAAGTATTGG
>NZ_JBGCCX010000058.1:0-23790 GCF_045105015.1 Psychroserpens sp. | reverse complement strand
AGCAGAGACATTAACAGCAAGTGATTCTTGCGGAATAGCTACAGTAGATTTTAGTGAAGCAACTACTCCAGGTGCTTGTTCAGGAGATTATACAATTACCAGAACTTGGACAGCCACTGATGAATGTGATAATGAAACAATTCATATTCAAACCATAACAGTTGAAGATTTAGTAAGTCCAATTTGGGATCTATCTCCAGTTGATGTAACAGTGAATTGTAATATTGATTATCAAATAGCCTATAACGATTGGTTAAATAGTTTTTCAGGGACAGATAACTGTAGTATTCCATTTGTAATTCATAATGCACCTTCAACAGTATCATGTCCAGATAATATAGAAGTTACTTTTGAATTGACTGATGCTTGTGGAAATATATCTTTATCAACAGCAACGTTCATAGTGGATGGTACATTACATGTTTCAGATGTTTTTGAAAATGAGATTAAACTGTTTCCTAATCCAACAAAAAAATACATTTATGTAAAAGGACTGAATTTGGATAGTAAAATAGAAGTCTTTAATATAACTGGACAAAAAGTTTTATCAAGATCTATTAAGAATGGAAAACGTATTGACTTCGATATAAAATCTGGACTTTACATGGTAAAAATAATTTCAGGACAAAAAACTATTATAAAGAAATTAGTAATTAGATAAAAGAACATGTTCTTTTTTTGTGTGTCAGTTTTCAATTAGATATCTTTAAATAAACCGAGTATTGATATGATTAAATGCAATCCTAAATATAATTTAAAGGCAATATTTTTAATAAGTTTTTCTCTTTTGTGTTTTTCTCACACTTTTGGGTTGGATTGTAATGTTTTTAATGTAGCAATTGAATGTTCTAGTTCTAATAATGAAACGCTTGCTGCAGATTGGAATATGAGCAATATCCTTTCACTTGAAACATGTCCAGATAATATTAATGCTACAATTACATCTGATTATGATTTTAACAATCTAAGTATTAATTGTGGTCAAAGTGGAGATATTACTGTGACTTATGTAATAGCTGATAATTCTGGTAATTTTAATACACTTACTGCAACGCTTTTTTTAGACGATACTACAACTCCAATTTGGAACAATTTGCCAAGTGATCAAACTGTAGGTTGTGATGTAGATTATCAAGTAACTTATGAAACTTGGTTAGAGAGTTTTTCAGGAACAGATACTTGTGGGACTACTATTTTAAACCATGATGCTCCTTTAACAATTTCTTGTCCGCAATCGGTTTTGGTTAATTTTGAGTTATCTGATTCCTGTGGAAATACAACAATTGCTAGTGCAACATTTGAGGTCGATGATACTTTTAGTGTTTCAGAAGTTGAAACTATGAGTTTAGAGATGTATCCAAATCCGACTCATAATACCATTAATTTTAAAGGTATAAAAGAAAACAGTGAAGTTGAGATCTTTAATATTCTAGGTGAAAAAGTGTTGCATAGTAGTATTAATAATTCAGTTGAACTTCAACTTAATTTGAATTCTGGACTTTATCTAGTGAAAATTATATCAGAATATAAAACAACGATTAAAAAATTGATTATTAAATAATTTAAGTTGTAACATTTTTAAAATTCTTGCGTCAAACAAGTGTAATCAATCAAATCAATCACAAGACAATGCGACAAGACAATCAACTTATAGTATTAACACATCTGAGCCAACTGCTTACCTTTATAACAGGTTTTGGCGGACTTATAATACCGTTAATTATTTGGTCAACTCAAAAAGATAATGTTTACAAAATGGACGAACAAGGAAAACGGATTGTCAATTTTCAATTAAGCATGTTAATATACAGCTTGATTTGTATTCCGTTGGTATTTATTCTTATTGGAATTTTCGGATTAATAGCTTTATGTTTATTATCATTTGTATATCCAATAATAAATGCTGTACGTGCAAGTCATGGCGAAACACCAAGATATCCTTTATCTCTTAATTTTATTAGTTAGTTATTTTATATAGAGATAAATAAAAACGCATATTTTTAATATGCGTTTTTTTATGTTTTAATCAATCGTATTTTAATTCCCTTTAATTCGATACCATAAATCACGCATTAATTTTTTTCCGTCTTGTTTATTCTTTTCTTGTTCAATAAAGTCAATTTTACCTGAATTATCAACTTCTATTTTGTATTGAAATACAAAATCTTCAGAATTTGAGTCAATACTCATGGTTCCAAATCGTAAATCGTTAAAATACAGATTTTCGCCCTTTTTAATAATCGTATACCAACCCTCAGATATTTTAATCATTTTTTTAACTGGTTTAGTTTCAGAAAGACTTCCTAATAGTTCATGGTTTTTTTGAAATGTTTTAAAAGTGATTGCTTGTGTGTCTAATAAAGAATAATTACCCAATAGATATGAGTCTTTAGTTTCTACATTTGCACTCCAAAGGATTGTGTTTAAAGGTGATGGTCTCGTGTCTAATTGGATATAATTTATTTGCTGATTTTTTAAAGCAGATTCAAATTTGGAAAATACAAACCATTTTAAAAAAATAGTGAGTATTAAATAGATAGAACTAACAGTCAAACCTAAGCGATTATAAAAACGACGTTTTTTGGAGGTTCGTTTTTTAGCTATTACAAGTATTAAAAATATTAAAAAGGGTAAGGTGTAAAGTGGATCGATTACAAAAATAGTTTTAAAAGCCAACCTTATATCTAATGGCCAAAATAGCTGCGTTCCCCAAGTTGTATGAGCATCTAAAATAGGATGTGTTATAAATGCCCAGAAAAATAACCAAGACCAATCTTTAAAGTCTCTATACGTTTCGTAGCGTGATACTATCCAACCAAAAAATGGAGCTAAAAGAATAGAAAATATAATAGAATGTGTAAAACCACGATGGATAGATAGGGCAGAGACCGTATCAGTAACATAAGAAGCAAATATGTCTAAGTCAGGAATGGTTCCTGCAATTGCACCATAAAGTAAGGCCTTGTTACCAATTTTTTTACCTAAAACTGCTTCTCCTACAGCTGCACCTAAAACAATTTGAGTTAATGAATCCATAAAATTATAAACTAAAAACGCGCACTGTAAAAAGTGCGCGTTTTTTATTTTCTAAACTATATTTCCTTAGTTGTTTAACATCACAGGCATTACTAACATTGTGACTTGTTCACCTTCGTCTAAACCATCAATAGGTGTTAAAATTCCAGCTCTATTTGGTAAGCTCATTTCTAACTGAACATTATCTGCATTTAGATTGTTTAACATTTCAGTTAAGAAACGAGAATTAAATCCAATTTGCATATCATCACCTTGATAATCACAAGTTAAACGTTCTTCAGCTTTATTTGAGTAATCAATATCTTCAGCAGAAATATTTAATTCTGATCCTGCGATTTTTAAACGGATCTGATGTGTTGTTTTGTTAGAGAAAATACTTACACGACGAACAGAGTTTAAAAACTGTGTTCTATCAATTGTTAATTTATTCGGATTTTCTTTTGGAATAACCGCTTCATAGTTTGGATACTTTCCATCAATTAAACGACAAACTAATACTGAGTTTTCAAATGTAAACTTAGCATTAGAATCATTATACTCAATTGTTAAAGGATCATCGCTTGTAGCTAAGATTCCTTTTAAAAGATTCAGTGGTTTTTTTGGCATGATAAATTCAGCAACTTGATCCGCTTTTACATCTTCACGAGTATATTTAACCAATTTGTGAGCATCAGTTGCAACAAAAGTTAGTCCTTCTGTAGAAAACTGAAAAAATACACCACTCATTACTGGGCGTAAATCATCATTTCCAGCAGCAAAAATAGTTTTGCTAATCGCAGTCGCTAAAATATCTCCAGCAATAGTTGTTGTACTTGGATTATCAAGCTCTACAGCCTTAGGAAATTCATTCCCATCAGCATAAGCTAAAGCATATTTACCATGATTAGAGCTAATTTCAACAGTGTTATTGTCTTCAACAACAAACGTTAAAGGTTGTTCAGGAAATGTTTTTAAGGTATCTAAAAGTAAACGAGCAGGTAAAGCAATGCTTCCATCTTCATCACTTTCAACATCTAAAGTAGAAGACATTGTAGTTTCAAGATCGCTCGCAGATACAGTAAGTTTTGAATCTTTTAATTCAAAAAGAAAATTATCTAAAATTGGAAGTGTATTTGAATTATTGATAACACCACCTAATACTTGTAATTGTTTAAGTAAATATGTACTGGATACTATAAATTTCATGTGTGATTTATATAATAGAATTGAACAACAAATATATTTTATTAACTGATAATATTAAGCCTTATTTATACATTTTTATTAACAGCTAATCTTTAACTATTTATAAGGCATTTATTACGATAATTTACACTTAAATTAAGTGTACTTTCTTTTCCTTAAATAGCTGAATACAAAACCGAATAACCCTAGAATAACTATAGGTAAAATGATATTAATGATTTGCCATATGGTTTTTTCTTTTTCAATTTTTTGAGGGTCTAAAAACTGAAGAGCAACATCCTTTGTTCTAATATTTATGAGTCCGTCATCATTTAATAAATAGTTAACAGCATTCTGAAGAAATTCAGAGTTACCAAAACGTCGTCCTGTCATACGATCAAAACCAAGTTCTTGAGGTTTGCCTTTAACTACATCATTTTTGATCACATCGCCATCTGCAATGACAATCATTTTAGTAGACTTACTACTAATCTTATCATTTGGTAATTGAAATGGTTTTACTCTGTTTTTATAAACTGAAGTAAATTCGCCTTCTAATAAAACTGCTAAAGATTGATAAGGATCTGTATAGGTTTTTGGGTCTGGTTCTTTAGTTACAATTTCTAAATCTACTTCATTAGGAACTCCAACAAGTTTAGTTAATTTAGAACTTCTTAATAGAATAGTCTTATCTACTGAATTTTTAAGCGTATCAATTTGACTTGCAAAATCAAAACGAACAGGATTAATATTTGTAGTAATAGGATGATTTGGATTATTTGCAGCTAATGGTGAATATGGCCATTGTACAGGTTGAAACTGCGCATTGCTACCTTCACCAATAGCTAGAGTTATTGGAGCAGAGTAGAGGTCATTTACCATAACTGGATTAATACGCACACCATATTTAAAGAAAAAATCTGTGAGATTCAAATCTTTCATAATGGCTACAGCTTTTCCAGAATTACTATATAAACTATCTTGATCCATCACAATAGCTTCAGTAAGCCAGATGCTTTTTCCTCCATTCATCGTATATTGATCAAGTACATATTTTTCTTCTTCAGAAAATGGTTGCATGGGTTTAGCCGAAATAATTAAATCATAGGAATTAATATCTTTTAATGTTTTTTGAGGATTATTAGCAACACTGTCGAGTGTGAAAGGTGCTAAAAAATAATGTTCACCAAGCTTTTTAAGAAAATCTGCAATATAGGCATCACTTAGTTGCTCGTTACCTCTTAAGACAGCAATTTTTTTGGCTTTAGGATTGACTAGCTTTTTAAAGGATTCAGCAAAAATATATTCCAAATTTTGAATAGAGCCATTAACAAGTTCTTGATCTGTAGCGCCTATTTTGTTTTTGATTAATGGAACAATGACTGTTTGTTCATTATAGCTTGCAAGAGCCCAAGGAATCACTACTTCTTGTGATGTTTTACCATTTTCTTGAACCGTAATTTGAAACGGTTGCATACCTCGTTGCGCTAATTGCTGAATATTGCGTTGTCGTGTTGTTTCATCTTCGAGAGGGTTAATAAAATTGAAGATTAAATTACTATTTGATATGGCATATTCTTCAAGAATCTGACGCGTTTCATCACGAAGTCTTCTAAATTCTGTTGGAAAATCTCCTTCTAAAAATACATCCACAATTAGTGGTGCATCAACCGAAGTTAAGGTTTGCTTGGCTTCTTCAGAAAGTGTGTAACGCCTGTCTTTTGTTAAATCGAAACGTTTGTATACTTGATTGGAAATCAAATTAATGACGATAATGACAATCAAAGTGACACCAATTGTTATAATATGTTTTTTATTCTTTATCATTAAATTTTATCGCTTCTTTAAAAGGAGTTATTTGTGTTGCTTTATCATCTTTAAAAACAATTTCAATACATTCTTTTTCAGTGTTAAAAGCACCAGGTTCTATTCCTAAACTATAATTCCATTTATTGTTGTCATGCTTTTTTAAGGTGTCATCCCACCCTAACCATTCAAAATCACCCAAGAGTGAATCGATTTGCGTTTTTGAACTTCCAATTAAAACTTCAGAAGCTAGCATATTATCAGAAATTTCATAACGCAACTCGGGATACTCTTTCCATAATTTTGCTGAAAAATATTTCTGATGATGATAATTACTAAAAATATTAATCATTGGATACACCATATAAAAATAAACAAAAGGCGTAATTACTATACTAATTATAAAGGTTAACCATTTACGTTTGTCTATTGTGTTTACAAACAGAAAAACAAATACAAACACAAAACACATTAAAATAACTAACGACGAAGTGATAATCATGAACTAGCACGTTTTATATTTAATGTTGTCAATGTTATAAATAAGGCAGAAATACTTAAAAAGTAAATAATATCTCTGGTATCTAAAACACCACGACTAATACTTTTAAAATGAGATTCCATACCTAGTTTTTCAATATAAAATGCATCTCCAAATATCTTGTAATTTGCTAAGCCTTCAAATCCGAAATAGAAAAAGAAGCAAATAAAAACAGCAATTATAAAAGCAACAATTTGGTTATCTGAAAGACTTGAAGCAAACACACCAATTGAAGTATAAGCTGCAGCCAAAAATAAGAGTCCGAAATACGAACCCATTACACTTCCAACATCTAAGTTACCTTCAGGATTGCCTAGTTTTGAAATTGTATACACATATAATAACGTTGGTATTAAAGCTAAAATAATTAAGACCAATGCACCAAAGTATTTTCCGAAAACAATATTTAAATGACTAATGGGTTTGGTTAACAATAACTCTAAAGTGCCTTGTTTTTTTTCATCAGCAAAACTTCTCATAGTTACTGCTGGTACTAAGAAAATTAGAATCCATGGTGTGAGTAAAAAGAAAGTTGATAAATCAGCAAACCCATTATCTAGAATATTAAACTGACCTTTAAAGAGCCAAAGAAATAAACCATTGAGCAATAAAAACACAGCAATAACCAAATAACCAATTGGTGAAGCAAAAAAGGTATTAATTTCTTTTTTTAAAATGGCAAACATTTGGTTGATTTAAAAAGTTAAACGTTACTATTAATATAATTCAATTTTTATTTTAGTGAAACTATTTTATCTACACTCCAAGCTTCTGGTTTTGTGTTAAATAATGGTTTTGTTTTTGCCCATACATTTTTAAACAAGTCGGAGTTTCTATAATGTTCTAAATTAGTTTCTGATGTCCAATAACTATACGTAAAAAAGATGTTTGTATTGTGTTTATCACGATAGAGTTCTAAAAATTGACACCCTTCAAAAGCTCTAATTTTATGCTTCACAATCTCAAAATCTGCTAGAAACGCATCAATTTTTGATGGTTCAAATCCCATTTTTACAATTCTCACAAACATAAGTTATCGTTCTAATATTTCTTTTCCTTTGGGTGTTACTGGTATGGCAACAAAATTTATAGTAACAGTATCTCTTAGTTTTAATCCCATTAAACTTGAGGCGCTACCAACTGTATTTGAATCACTTTTATAAACTGCAATTTCCAGATAATCTGAAGAATTAAATACGACTAAACCTTTTCCTGCATCATATCGCTTTTCTTCAGGAATATCAAAATTTATGGCATCACTATACTTATCATAGATATGCTTAAATTTATAATTTCGTGCAGAAATTTCATAATTACGGGTTTTCTGAATCAATTCAAAAAAGCCACGTTTAATATTTGTAACTACATTTCCATAATTATCAATGTAGATAACACTACCAATAATTTGATTTTTTTCATCATTTACAAACGGAATCAAATTTTTAATAGGCTTAATGGTGTCAATAACTTTTCCAATAATTTCAAGCGTACCTCCACGAGCAATATGACAGGCCACATTCACAAATACATCTAAAACAGGAAAACTAGTAGCTACGCGATCATGAATGTTTATTTCTACAATTTTTTGAGGAGCAATATCTCTGCATATCATACTCATAATGCCATTATTAGCACAAATAAAGTAATGATCATCTAATTGAACTGCTATGTGTTTGTTCTCTGGATTGAGTTCAGAGTCAATCCCGATCATATGGATTGTACCTTTGGGAAAACTACTATATGCATTCTGAATTATGTAAGCAGCTTCTGGAACATTAAAAGGCGCAACTGAATGTGAGATATCAACAATTTTTACATCTTGTAACTCGCTGTAAATAGCACCTTTTATGGCACCAGCAAAGTGGTCTTTTTCGCCAAAATCGGTTGTTAACGTGATGATTGCCATAAATGAATTGTAAAAAATAGTTTATAAATAAAAGCGCACTATCATTCATAAGCAAAACTGTTAAAAACTAATCATTATTTTAATCCAACAGAAACCTTATGAATTAAATAGTTTAGTTATTTTTGGTTAAGATGATATGAAATGAGCTTCATTTTCTCTCATCACAAAACTAATAAAAGAAAACAGATTAATTTATAAATAGAATAGCTTTTGAATGAACTTATTTTAGAACTAGAAGAAATTACTCCTAAAGAATTTTTTGGAGCTCAAAATGCCAACATAAAAATATTAAAAGAATACTTCCCAAAACTGAAAATTGTTGCTAGAGGTAATAAAATAAAAGCTTATGGAGATGAGAATCTTTTAGAAGAGTTTGATCGTCGTATGGAAATGCTAATGGTTCATTTTGGCAAGTATAATAAGATCGATGAAAACGTAATTGAACGTGTGTTAACTAGTCAGAGTAGTGATGATTATACAACCTCTGCCCAAAGTGGAGAAGTCATTGTTCATGGTGTAAATGGCAAGATGATTAAAGCGCAAACGGTTAACCAACGCAAACTGGTTGAAAGTATGCGTAAAAATGATATGGTATTCGCTATTGGTCCTGCTGGAACTGGTAAAACCTATACAGGAGTTGCATTAGCGGTTCGAGCTTTAAAAAACAAAGAAGTTAAACGAATTATACTCACACGTCCAGCTGTAGAAGCTGGTGAGAATTTAGGATTTCTTCCAGGTGATTTAAAAGAAAAATTAGATCCATACATGCAGCCTTTGTATGATGCACTTCGTGACATGATTCCAGCAGAAAAATTGGCTAGCTTTATCGAAAACGGAACCATTCAAATTGCTCCTTTAGCGTTTATGCGTGGACGGACATTAGATAATGCCGTTGTAATTTTAGATGAAGGTCAAAATACCACGCATGCCCAAATGAAAATGTTTTTAACACGTATGGGTAAAAGTGCTAAGTTCCTATTAACTGGTGATCCTGGTCAGGTCGATTTACCACGACGTACTATTTCTGGTTTAAAAGAAGCCCTTTTAGTACTCAAAAACGTCGAGGGTATTGGTATGATTTATCTCGATGATAAAGATGTCATTCGTCATAAATTAGTTAAAAAGGTTATTGAGGCTTATAAAAGTATAGAAAATAGAGATTAATTTTTTTAGGAGCTTATTCCAGCTTTCCGCTATATCTTTTTTGCTTTTAATGGTAAAAAAGGATGTCGCTTCAATCTGGGCTAGGGAATTTATATAATATCAAAATTGTTCATTCGTGGCAAATCAAAAACACACCATTACAGCATCTAACTTTAATTTTCCAAAACAAAAGAGCGTTTACAAAGGAAAAGTAAGAGAAGTGTACAACATAAATGACGAAGAACTTGTCATGATTGCAACTGACCGCTTATCTGCGTTTGATGTGGTCATGCCGAAAGGAATTCCGTATAAAGGTCAAATCTTGAATCAGATTGCAACTAGCATGATGAAAGCGACCGAAGATTTAGTACCGAATTGGTTAACTGCAACACCAGATCCAAATGTGGCTGTCGGATATTTATGCAACCCTTTTAAAGTCGAAATGGTAATTCGTGGTTATATGTCTGGTCACGCAGCTCGAGAATATAAAGCTGGACGACGATTATTATGTGGTATCGAAATGCCTGAAGGCATGAAAGAAAACGATAAGTTTCCAGAACCAATTATTACGCCAGCAACCAAAGCCGAAATGGGTGATCATGATGAGGATATTTCTCGAGAAGACATTCTTAAAAAAGGTATTGTTTCTGAAGACGATTATTTGGTCTTAGAAGATTATACACGTAAATTATTCCAAAGAGGAACTGAAATAGCAGCTTCAAGAGGATTAATTCTCGTGGATACCAAGTATGAATTTGGTAAAACTAAAGACGGAAGAATTGTCCTAATTGATGAAATTCATACTCCAGATTCTTCACGTTATTTCTATGCTGACGGTTATCAAGACCGTCAGGATAATAATGAACCACAAAAACAATTGTCTAAAGAGTTTGTAAGACAGTGGTTGATTTCCAATAATTTTCAAGGTCTTGAAGGACAAACAGTACCTGAAATGAGCGATGCATATATAGAAACTGTTAGCGAACGTTATATAGAACTCTACGAGAACATTATGGGAGAAACCTTTGTGAAAGCAGATGTGTCTGATATTCAAAGTAGGATAGAAGCCAATGTGTTGAAGTATTTGAATAAATGAACTTGCTCTTAAATTTTTATGACAAATATTCTTAAATGACAATTATGAAATTACGTATTTATCTTATAACTCAGATACTACTTTTTAATGTTGTTAGTATTTGTGCTCAAGACAACATTCCAACAGAGGATAAGATAGTATTTGTGGATGGAACTGTTCTTACAGGAACATTAAAGTTAAATGGCTCTCGAGGAATTACATTCAATGATAACGTTAAATTATGTCAAGGGAAAAAATATAAAGATTGTACGTCATATAAAATTTCAGATATTGATAATATTATTCAAGCGCCACCTGAATTAATCGTAAAGCAACTCAAAGAACTTAAGCGTAATACCTCTTCTGAAGTTTACCAAAACATGCTTCAGCAAAGTGAAAATCCAGATGAATTCAATATTGAAACTTACATCACTTACTACAAAGTACTTTTCAATAGTGACAAAGAAAATATTGGATTAGCAACATTACGTTACCATGGTAAAACTGCTGATTTTTACTCGTTTGTTAAAACAGGTAAAAACGGTGGACAAACTCATATCACTTTGCCCAATACAAATATTTCAGTTTTTAGATTTAATAGTACTGCAACTTCTAACAAGTTTAGCCTTCAACAGTTAACTGAATATTTCAAGGCTTGTAGTGAATTCACCTCTGAGTCGACAGTTAAAAACGCGCATAAGAAAAATAATATGCGTTATTATTATAAATTAGCTGATAAATGTACCAAACAATAATGCATTTCTAACAATAGTAATCTATTGGTTATCAATTCTTTTTTTAGAGTTTCTTAATAATAAATTTATCTTTATTTGTTATCTTAGTTATCAACAACAAAATTATTAAGAGCACCTTAGATTAATTATTTAGGAGTTTAAAACCATTTAAAATGAAAGTTACAGCTGAAAAAAACGAAAAAATTGCTAAAATGACATTTGCATCTGTTTATCCTCATTACATAAATAGGTTAGAGAAAAACGGTAGAACGAAAGCAGAATTCCACCAAGTGATTGAATGGCTAACTGGGTATGATGAAGAGAAAATACAAAAATTGATTGATGAAAAAGCAACTTTTGAAACATTCTTTCAAAATGCAGAATTGAATCCCAATGCTCATTTGATTAAAGGTGTAGTTTGTGGTTATCGTATTGAAGACATAGAAGATGAATTTGAATTGTATAGACAATGCAGATATTTAGATAAGTTGTATGATGAATTAGCTAGAGGTCGCAAAATGGATAAAATATTGCGACAAGAAACGAAATAAAACCTAATTAGCTTTCGCTTAAGTATAAATAAACAAAACCCTAACCACTCATGAGAATCTTATTTTTACTATTGACGTTTTCTTGTTTTTCATTCGCCCAAAATGAAAATTCTAAAGACTTATTAAATAATAATGCGCCATGTACGTTTGAATTAACTATTGATCAATTAGTCTCAAATGAATTAAGTTTTAATTGTACTGAAGTCTTTGGAAACAAATCTTTTAAAATTGAGAATTTTAGAATTAAATTTAGAGATCAACCATCAATTCAAGTCATAGGAACAGCACTTAATTTCGAATCTAAAGTCATTGCTGAAAATTTAAAAACTGGTGATGTTGTTCATATATTTTTTATCGAACACATCATCTTAGACAATAAAAAATCTCAAGATTTTAAAACATTGAAGGTTAAAATTGTCGCTGAAGAATAAATCTTAATAATGAAACTTAAAAAAATAGCTTTTATAGTTTTTAGAGTAATAGTTGTGATAATTTTGTTTGGTAAAATATCAAATTGGTTCCTTAATTATAGTGATGAAACAAACCAAATATTAAATACATCAATGTTCACTATCATCGGATTTTCTTATGCTTTTGCTGGTTTTATTTGGAAAAAAAAGTTAACCAACTTCACTTTTATAATTTGTGGATTATATCTGATTGCAATGAATTTTATGGTCGACTTTAATATAAAGTCCATCATCGGTATTATTTGTATTTTAATACCTCTTCTAATTGCTCGATTTTCACAATTAGATACTGATGAAGCCAAATGGTCAGAAAATAGAAGGGCATAAGTTAGAATCCTATCGTTCTTTAAAATTAAACGTTTTTATAAAACCAAAGCTCAATTCAGTAAAGTCTGCTTGACCAAAATTTGAATTGATAAATGTCCCTACATAAAAATCATGATTTGATTTTTTGTCTGTACCAATTAGATAATATTTAATTCCAAATCGCCCTGAAATCAATCGTTTTAATTCATAATAAGTGTCTAATTCACCTAAACCGTAAATTGTTCCATGATTTTCAGGAATCGTTTTAGGAACAATCCCATAACCTTGATTTAATGTCCAGTCTATTCGATATGCAGGTTTATGAATATTAAAACCAAATTGTACATCAATTCCAATGTGATTCATTAATATTTCGCCATTCACTGTTAATGCAATATTTGTAGCATTCCAAAATGGATTGTCTCTTAAGTAATCAAAATCTCTACCCTCTTGAACAAGAGATTCATTGTTTTTGATATAATCATAGTAATTTTGGTAAAACCTGTAATAAAAACCAATACCAAGTTTAAAGGTATTATTAATGATTTTGCCATATTCACCAGATATGGTGTACACTTCTTTTTTATCATCAAATGTTTCAGAAAGGGCATTTAAACCTGTTCCAAAATTCAAAATATAGTAGTCAGAAATACTATTTTGAAAAGTCAATGCATTCAGGTTATTTTCAATATGAGTATTAGAGTTTGACTTGAGATCAGCTGATACACTAAATAAAAAGGAATTATAGCCTTGATTAGGTAAACGTGTGTGACCATTTGAATGATGAGCATATCCTATACCAATTCGCCAATCTATAGTCTCAGTTGGAAATAAATTATAGTAACCAAATAATCTAAATGACCATGTTAAATCTGTAGAAACTGCCATATTGAAAAAATTGTCTTCAAAATCATATTGTGTATTAAAATAGGAAACACCAGTTCCAATATGGACTTTAAATCGTTCTTTTTTAAAAGCATTGAATTCTATAAATGGTAATAATGAAAATGCCTGTCCTAATTTATCATTATTACCAAAATCGGTATAACCTATACTTAATCCTGTTCTAGGGTATTTAAGTCGTTTTGCCCATTCTTGGTTATTGTTTTTATGATCCCAACCAAAATTGACTAATAGTTGCTTCTGTAAGGATCTATCTGGAAATTCTGAATTTGATTCTCCAGTAATTCCAATCAATACTTCAGGAGTGATTATAAAATTATTAGTAATTCTATTTGATTCTTGACTAAAGCTCAAGAAATATAAGAAGACAAGACTTAGAGTGGCTAGTTTTTTCAATAAAAATAATTTATAGCTGAAAGATACTTTATTTTTAATGATTTCCTTAACGTAAAATAATATCTTAGAGCTATATTTTATTCTAATTATGGAACAAATCAATATGCTTTCTGAAAAATTCTCATCTCTGGCTTGGGGAATTCCATTAATTATTTTGCTAATTGGAGGAGGATTATATTTATTAATTATTTCACGCTTTTTGCCATTTCGTTTTTTTGGTCATGCAATTCAAGTGCTTCGAGGCAAATATGATGATCCTAATGATCCAGGAGAAATAAGTCATTTTAAAGCTTTAACTACTGCATTATCATCTACAATTGGTATGGGAAATATAGCAGGTGTTGCTCTAGCCATATCAGTTGGTGGTCCTGGTGCTATGTTTTGGATGTGGATAAGTGCTATTGTTGGTATGAGTACAAAATTCTTTACATCAACTTTAGCCATTATGTATAGAGGTAAAGATAGTAATGGTGAGTTGCAAGGCGGACCAATGTACTTTATTACTGAAGGTTTAGGTAAAAATTGGAAATTTCTTGCAGTTATGTTTTCAGCCTTTGGTATGTTAGGCGCATTACCAGTTGTTAATGTCAATCAATTAAAACAAGCTATAAATGATATTATTTTAATTCCGAATGGAGTGGAAGTTAGCTTGACGTCTAATTTGATTATTGCCGCAGTATTAGTGATATTAACCTCAATAGTTATTTTAGGAGGTTTAAAACGAATTAGTAATATTGCATCTAAATTAGTGCCATCAATGGTCATTCTGTATTTTATTTTAGTACTAATTATTTTAGGAATTAATTACGCTCTGGTTCCTAAATATTTTATCATGATTTTTACAGATGCATTTTCTGCTGAATTTATTAAAGGCGATAAAGTATTAGGAGGAATGTTAGGAGCCTTAATACTCTTAGGAATTAAACGTGGTGCATTTTCAAACGAAGCAGGAATTGGAACTGCACCAATGGCTCATGGTGCAGCAAAAACTGATGAACCAGTACGTGAAGGATTGGTTGCAATGCTCGGACCAGTAATTGATACTTTAATTGTTTGTACTCTCACTGCTTTAGCCATTTTAGTTACAGGTGTTTGGGAAACGACCTCAAATAATGGTGTGACCTTAACAGCTTCTGCTTTTCAAAATGCAATACCTAAATACGGACAATATTTTCTTATGGTTTGTGTGTTTGTCTTTAGTATTTCTTCTCTGTTTTCATATGCATATTACGGCACAAAATGTATGTCTTTTTTAATTGGAGCAAGCAAAAAACATTACTATAACTACCTGTATATATTGAGTATTATTTTGGCAGCTACAACTTCGTTTAGTACAATGATAAATTTTATAGATGGTATTTTTGCATTTATGGCCATTCCTACTATGCTTGCAACAATTTTACTAGCGCCAAAAGTTGTAAAAGAAATAAAAGCCTATAGATCACGCATTAAATCTTAGAATATGTATCTTTTTTTTTCTAATAATTGTTAAATTGAGACTCTAATCAATCACCTATGAGTAACTATCATATAAAACATTTAGAAGAATACTATCAAGTTTATCGAAAATCGATTAGAAATCCTGAAGTATTTTGGGCAGAAATTGCTGAAGAACATTTTATGTGGCGAAAAAAATGGTCAAATGTTTTGAGCTGGGACTTTACAAAACCAGAAATTAAATGGTTTGAAGGAGCGAAACTCAATATTACTGAGAATTGCTTAGATAGACATTTATTAACCAGAGGAGATAAAACAGCTATTTTATTTGAGCCTAATAATCCTGAGGAGTCATCGTTACCAATCACTTATAAAGAATTGCATAAGATGGTTTGTAAAATGTCTAATGTACTAAAAGCTAATGGTGTAAAAAAAGGAGATCGTGTGTGTATCTATTTACCAATGATACCTGAATTAGTCTATACTGTTTTAGCTTGTGCAAGAATAGGAGCAGTGCATTCTGTTGTATTTGCTGGATTCTCATCAACAGCATTAGCAACAAGAATTAAAGATTGTGACTGTAAAATGGTGATTACGAGTGACGGATCATATCGTGGCGCAAAAACAATTGATTTGAAAGGTATTGTAGATGATGCTTTAAACATATGTGATGATGTTGAATCAGTATTAGTTGTAAAACGGATTTCTTCAGAAATTGAAATGAAAGAAAATCGAGATCAATGGTTACAACCTTTATTAGATAAAGCTTCTGATGATTGTGAACCCGAGATTATGGATGCTGAAGATCCTTTATTTATTTTATATACGTCTGGATCTACAGGTCAACCCAAAGGAATGCTTCATACTACTGCTGGTTATATGGTATATACAGCGTATACATTCAAGAATGTATTTAACTATACTGAAAATGATGTGTTTTGGTGTAGTGCAGATGTCGGTTGGATTACAGGACATAGTTATATCATTTACGGACCGCTTTGTAATGGTGCAACTTCTGTTTTATTTGAAGGAGTTCCTAGTTATCCAAACTTCGGACGCTTTTGGGAAATCGTAGATAAGCATAAAGTCAACCAATTTTATACTGCTCCAACAGCAATAAGAGCTTTGGCAAAAGAAGGTGTTGGTCATGTTGAAGGGTATGATTTATCATCGCTTAAAGTGTTAGGAACCGTTGGAGAACCCATAAATGAAGAAGCTTGGCATTGGTATGATGACAATATTGGTAAAAACCAAGCACCAATTGTTGATACTTGGTTTCAAACTGAAAATGGTGGAATAATGATTACACCTATACCTTATGTCACACCAACCAAACCTACGTATGCTACACTCCCGTTTATAGGAATTCAGCCTGCATTGATGGATGAACACGGACAAGAAATCTTAGGTAATCAAGTTGATGGACGCTTATGTATTAAGTTTCCTTGGCCAAGTATTGCCCGAACTATTTGGGGAAATCATCAACGATACAAGGACACTTATTTTTCAGCATTCAAAAACATGTATTTTACAGGTGATGGAGCTTTGCGTGATGAAGTTGGTTATTATAGAATTACAGGTAGAGTAGATGATGTTATTATTGTTTCTGGACATAATTTAGGGACAGCACCAATTGAGGATACTATAAATGAACATCAAGCAGTTGCAGAAAGTGCTATTGTTGGTTTTCCTCATGATATAAAAGGAAATGCTTTATATGGATTTGTCACACTTAAAGATATTGGCGAAAACCGAAATCAGGATAATTTGCGTCAGGAAATCAATCAAATTATTACCGAACAAATTGGTCCAATTGCAAAGTTGGATAAAATTCAATTTACAAAGGGTTTACCAAAAACACGGAGTGGTAAAATAATGCGACGTATTTTACGAAAAATAGCAGGTAAAGACACAAAAAGTTTAGGAGATACTAGTACGCTTTTAAACCCAGAAGTGGTGAAAGATATTATTGATAACGCATTATAGTTTTAATACAATGACAAAAAAACTCGGTTATATAATTTTTGTTTCATTATGCATTATAGTTGGTCTATATCCAGCTTTGTATTTTATGATTGACACTAATTTTGGGATATTAAAAACAAAAAGTAATTTATTATTAGGTAACGGATTGTGGAATATTTCATTTTATGCTCACATTTCTCTTGGAGGTCTTGCGTTGTTAATTGGTTGGACTCAATTTATTGAAAAATTTAGAAAAAACAATAAAAATTTACATGGCAACTTATTTACAGTTTATTTGATATCTGTAATATTTAGTGGGTTTTCAGCTCTTTATTTAGCTTATCATGCAACAGGCGGAATGGTTTCAACAATAGGATTTTCAATCTTAGCTTTTATCTGGATCTTTTCAACATTTAGAGCGTTTCTAGAAATAAAAAATGGTAGCAAAAGGAAATATCAAATATTCATGATATACAGTTATGCTGCCTGTTTTTCAGCTGTTACTTTAAGGTTTTGGCAACCAATATTAATGTCCTTTTTTGACAGCTACATAATGGCTTACAGAGTGTTAGCTTGGTTATCGTGGGTGCCAAATATTATCGTAGCGTACTATATGACAAAACCTTATAGATTGAGTAAGTATAGATAAATTTTATAATTTTTTTAGTAACACTTTCTCATTTGTAAATTGATTGGCTTCATCTAAAAATAAAATCATTTTTGACCAATTACTATTTGGTTCATAATAATTTTTATAACGTTTAGAGGTGGTAACTAATAATTGATTTCCTTCAATTTTTGCAGTACTGATAAAAGCTCCAGTTGAATTGTCCACATTTTTGTTTAGTTTATCTAGACCTGCAACAGTATAGCCTTCAGGAATATTAAATGTGATGGTGTAGTTAAAAACTCTTGGGTTTGGTAGATATACATTTTCAGTACGTTGTCTTTCTTTTTCTTCCAAATCTATTTGTCCACCAATTAATTTTCCAATTTCAAAAATATAATTAGGTCCTGCTTTTTTTATCAAGGCATTTTTAGCTGTAAAACTTTCAGTAAAAGTAAAATAACTATCATGAGCATAGCGTCCATTATTATTAATAATGTAAGTATAATCTTCAATATCTTCAACGCCATATTCTCCATTTGCGCTACCTTCAAAACGCTCTTTTTGTTTCGTTTTCAACTTTTCAATTAAGGCATCCATTTCTTTCTGATACTTAATTTTGTTTTTCTTTCCTCTTGTCATTTCTATCCAAGATTCAGTGCCATATTTTTCATAATCTTCAAATACATAATCACTAAATAGTAATCTGTCATATTGTTGATCAGATTTTTGATGACCTTTATAACTATTAACAGCTGTCATAGATAACCCAGAAAAATCATCATTTAGACTAACAATCATCTCTTTTTTTGTTTCATTATCTTCATAACTTGAAGTTGGTAAAGTTCCACGATCAATTTTATCAATCCTTTTTTTGTTCTTTTCTGAAGACAATAGTAGTACATCTGTATCTTCCATTAAAGGTGAAAACTCATTGATGTTTGTATGAGGACTAAAAAACTGAGCGTATAGTGGTTCTGCTGTTTTGACTTTCACCATAACATTTAAATTACGTTCAAGAAGCAATTCATCAATACTTCCATCGTATCGTTTTTTACCAACAACAATGCTATAATCAATTTTTTGACGCTTCAAAAACTCCGCAAAATGTCTAATAAATTGTTTTTGATTTTGAATAAAAACAACATTATTTCCATAGACCATAAATGGGTAACTAGAAATACTAGATTCACGAGCATAAAAAGCTTCCATGTAACGCGTTAGATAATAATGTCTCATGTAATAATATGCAGCAGTTACTTTTTCAGAATCTGAACTGAATGTTTTTCCTTTAAAAAATGATTTTACATCACCTACATCGCCATTTGGTTTAAATCGACTGTCATATAAGTCTAAAACTTCATCTTGAGATACACTAGTCTTTATTATATCTTCTTTTTCAGGTAGGAAGGCCAAAGCTCGATCTTCAAATTTTCCTGAACGTGCAAAATATACTTGGAATTTATAAGTTGGTAATTCTACTAATGGATAAAACCAACGTGTATATTCACGCTTAGGAATATTAGATTCACTTAGCTCATAGCGTCTCATGTTTTTCTTTTCAGTAGGAATTACTTTTAATTCTGGAGCACCATTAAAAGACTTAAAATTGATAAAGAAATCATTTTCAGTTTCGAAGAATAATTTGAAATCCATTATTGGGTACTCTTCATTTAAACTTGTTTCAACTGGCTCAAAACCAAAAGCATAAGTACTTTTAAAAGGTTCATTCTTATACGAGTAATAATCTATAATATCTCCAACTTCAAGATTAGATATGGCTAGTTTAGTTTCTCCATCTACTTCAATAGCATCTTTTTCTACATCAATTTCGGTAACACTACCATCTGGTTTAATGATTTTAACACCAACATAAGTGTCTCCTTTTTTCTTCCATGAAAAACGTCCTTTAGAGGACCTGAAACGCTTAATAAAAGCAAATTCTGAAAACTCTTCAACAGCAGCTTTGTCTAACAATTTAATACGCTTTCTAACAGATGTTGTATACGTAACATTTTTACCAAACTTATGAAAATCGTAGTTCTCATTTTTGTATATAATTACTGCAGATTCATTAGACCATTCTTGAGGAATATCAGTAACATTTTTATAGGCATCATTTGCTCCCCAAAAAAAATCTTTAGCAGCTAATTCTTCTTTTGATTGTGCAAAAATAGTTGATGTAATAAGTAGAACGAATAATGATAGATATTTAGAATTCATATATAATGGTGTTAGTCTTTAGTTAGGATAATTTGCTCGCTGTATAAGGCATCTAGTTTTTTGATAAAACCATTCCATTCTTTAAAATCTGAAGTTTCAATTTTAGCATGTTTAATTTGGAATTGCTTTTTGTAAACGATTACATTATTCTCTTTTGAAAAATTGACGCTCATATTAAAATTGTCATTGTCAACAGAAATGTTTTCTGGTAAATGCGAAATATTGTAACCTTGAGGAATCTCTAATCGTGTAGTAGATTCTAAATCTCTTTTTGTATTGAATATATAATCTGTTTTACGCTCTTCTAAAATGAAATTTGATAATTCTTTATCAAAATCAAGGTCTATGTATACTTGATTGTCAAATGATGATACTGCATTTTTAACATCAACATTATATGCAATATTTATATTTTCATCACGATTTTTAAGATCTGAAGTTTCGATGTTTGATACCTTTATATTGCTGTTCCCTTTATTAAGGTAATACTCTAAGAATTCATCTTTTTTGTCATTTTTTAAACTATTGAAATAGTAGAGTAGGCTAGATCGACTTTCACCATTAAAAATTTTATCAACCTTACCAATAATGTTATCTTCAGAAAGTGTTAAGCTATAATCAAATTGTTCCTTGTTAAATTTAGCTTCAGAAGTAGGCACATATTCTAAAATAAAATCATCTCCGTTTTCAATTAAAACTTGTTTACCTTGAATTCTGTTGGCATATTCTCCATAGGCATTAAACTTTTCAGTGCCATCTAAAAATATGGTTTTTCCATCTTTAAATAGTGTACAAATCATATGATTATCTACAGATAGGTTTGGCGTAGAGTAGTCGTATGCAATACGCTTTGTACCAATCCATGTTAAGCGCGCATCAAATCCGGCTTCAATTAACATTTGTTTGGTAAGATTTGCCATGCCTTTACAATCGCCATAACGTTTCGTAAATACATTTGCAGCTTCATCAGGTTTAAATCCTGCGATACCATCTTCAAAAGCGATATAGCGAATGTTATCTTGAACCCAATAGTAGATGTTTTTAATTTTTTCTTCGTCAGAGCTCACGTTTTCAGTAAGTTCTTTTACCTTATCTTTAATTGGTGTGTTATCATTTTCTAGACTATTCACTAGAGATTTATACCAATTATAAAGGTCTTGTGTGTCCTTAAAAATATTAACTGTCTTATCGTTGTATGTATAAGACTTAGCTAAAATCAATACATGTGGATAAATATATGTTGGTCCTGGAGCTGCATTTTCATCATACATTGCTGGAGCATCGTTAAGAGTGTAGGTGTAAATTTCACCATTACCTTTTTCGTTTGGAGTCACTTTTTTCTCGATTTCGTAACCTTCAAAGTTCAATTCTTTAAGCTCAATATCTAACCAATTTGGAACTTCAACACGAATTGTTTTTTTTTGGGCTGGATATTCACCATTAAAATAGAGTTTAGTGAAATATTTAATGTCTTTGTATTTCTTATGAATTGAAGTCAAATAACGATACCCTTTCAATGGGAAGTCAATAGTTACATATTTTACACGACTGTCATTATGAAATAAGTCATCACTAGTATAGGCTTCATCTTTAACATAAAAACTAGCCTCTTTTTGATTTCGATATCTAATTTCAAATTCTTCAATGGTCGATTCACCATCATAGAAATTATAGATTTGAATATCTGCACGTGAATCAATATTTATCATATTCTCATTCACTTCATGCATTACAGTAACTTTTCCTGCACGTTTATTGAAACCAAAAGTCACATGATCTTTACTAGTAACTAAAGCAACATTATCATCTGGATATTGCTCTTTAAGACTATTAGCTAAGGAAATATCATCAGTAGTTGGTTCAATTCTTTTTTGAGAATAAGCAGTAAGAGAAAGTGTTAAGCAAAGTATAACACTGAAAGTATTTTTAATCATAAATCATAGTTAAGATTGCTAATATATCATTATCAAAAGATATTGAGAAATATATATCTGTTCTTTTTTTGATTTTGTGCTATGAATTTTATACAGAAACTTAATTATGCATGCATAGTATTTTTTTTATCTTTACAAAAATTCATAGTATGATATCTACAAAACTAACTCAGCTTTTAAACATAAAATACCCAATCATTCAAGCACCAATGTTTTTAGTTTCTAATGTGGCTATGGTTAAAGAAGCTATGAATGCAGGTATTGCTGGATGTATTCCTGCACTAAATTATAGAACGTTAGACGAATTACGTTCAGCTATTAAAGAATTAAAAGAAGCTAAAGTAGAAGGAGGTTCTTTTGGTTTTAATTTAATAGTTAATAAATCTAATATTAAATATAAGAATCAGTTGGAGGTGTTATGTGATGAAGGCTGTGATTTTATTATTACCTCTTTAGGTAGTCCTGAAGAAACCATAAATCAGGCTCATGCAGCTGGAATAAAAGTGTTTTGTGATGTTACTGATTTAAAATTTGCAAAGAAAGTTGAAAGTTTAGGAGCAGACGCAGCAATAGCTGTAAATAATGAAGCAGGTGGACATCGAGGAAATATGTCTCCAGAGGAATTAATCAAACATTTAAACGATAATTTATCTATCCCAGTGATTTCAGCAGGAGGTGTAGGTTGTAAAGCAGATATTGATGAGATGCTTGGTTATGGCGCTGAAGGTGTCTCAGTTGGAAGCCCTTTTATAGCTTCAATTGAAGCAGGTGTAACCGAAGAATACAAGCAAGCTTGTGTTGATTATGGAGCTGAAGATATTATTATGACTGAACGTATTTCAGGAACACCTTGTACAGTTATTAATACGCCTTACGTTCAAAAGATCGGAACAAAAGCAACTTGGCTTGAAAACCTTCTGAATAAAAATAGGAAACTTAAAAAATGGGTTAAAATGGTGCGTTTTTCAATTGGAATGAAAGCCACAGAAAATGCAGCTAAAAAAGCAACTTACAAAACAGTTTGGGTAGCTGGCCCTAGTATAGAACATACCAAAAAAATCCTTCCGGTAAAAGCCATTGTCTCGAATTTGGTTAACTAACTATTATAAAATTTATTTTTAACTACTTGATTTTTAGATTTTTTGTAACAAAAATGTAAATAATACTACATACTAGTTGAACAAGTTTAATAAAAATAAATAAAAACGTTATGATTCATAAAGGAGCAATAATTTTAGGTGTATTAGCTGGAGCAGCTGTAGGAGTTTTACTGGCACCAGATAAAGGGAAAAATACACGCGATAAATTAAAGAAAGAAGGTAAAGTTGTTAAAAATCAATTTGTTGAAGATTTCACTGAAGTTAAAGAAGATTTGTCAAAAGCTGCCTCTTCTGGAAAAGATGCACTAAAAAAAGAATTAAAAGATATCGCATCAAAGTCAAGTCATAAAACCGAACAGGCCATTACATTTTTAGAAAAGCAACTGGCTATTTTAAAAGAAAAGAATAAAACGCTGCAACATACCAATTAATAGGTTTTAAAAATTGTCGATTTAATATTTGGCCATTCAGCTTTTAAAATCCCATAGCAACA
>NZ_JBGCCX010000057.1:0-13257 GCF_045105015.1 Psychroserpens sp. | reverse complement strand
AAAAACTTACAAAAATTAGAATGATACCAATGATACCAAAATCTTCTGGAGTTAATAGTCTTGCTAAAATTCCAATTATAAAAATATGAGAAAATTTATTAAATAAATTGCCAAAGAACATCCAGGTAAATCCTCTAATTCCTGATTTAGTTTTTGAAATATTTTGGCTCATGTATTTTTATGTTGAATAACAAAAGTCATTTAAATAGTTGAGAGGTTATAATAAAATCGGTAAAACTCCCTTTGTTTGGTTATAATTAATATCGATAACTATTCACCTAAGATATTGTTAATATAACCGTTAGTTGGATTATCTTTCTTAATAATTGATCCTGGGTTTCCAATAACCATTGAATTGTCTGGGACATCAAAATTTACGAATGAATTAGGTGCGATTAAAACATTTGAACCAATTGTAATATTTCCTACAATTACTGAGCCTGTACCAATCCAAACATAATCTCCAATAGTTGGACTTCCTTGAAGTCGACCTCGACTAGCTCTACCAATTGTGGTAGAATGAGCAATATTGCAAAACTTACCTATAACAGCATCAACATTGACTACAATAGTACCAAAATGGCCTATAAAAAAGCCTTCACCAATTTTGGTGCCTGTTGGTATTTGAAAACCATATTTGTGACTTAGTCTTCTGAGAATTACTCCATAAAAGATGCCTTTTAAAGAGGAACGCTTTTTGTTTTCTGCAAGCCGCTTAAAATACATATATCTGAAACCAGGTTTTTTAATACCTTTTAATATAGATGTCTGACCACCATATCTGTATAAATCGGACTTTATAATGTGTTTCATCTTATTTTATATGTTAAAATTAAATAAGTGTATCTTAATACAATTTGTTTTGACCATATCTAATTGAAAATATTGATAATCAATGAAAAATTAAAAAATCTTCAGTAATATATCTGAGGAAATAGTTATTATCATTTATAAAGAGTACTTCAAATATTTACCATATGTTGAGCAAACATAATGCTTTTTTGATAATGACAATATATTTATATGTTATTCAATCTTAATTTATTTGTATCATATTATTTTAGTGTTTAGACAATAATAGAATTATATCTCTTCCCTCATCTATAGTTTCTGCTTTACGCTATTCAATATTTCTTAGTCAGAATTTTCTCTTTTATGTTAAAGTTTATTTCTATGTAATCTAGATCTATCTTTTTGACCGTATATCTACATAAAATTACATTTCATCGTTGAATTATTACAAAAACACAGATAAATCTTACAAATAAATGCGTTTAATCGAATTTTTTTGTATTTAATCATGAATTGCTTTATTGTTGTCAAAGCAAATAAAGAAAGTTACCCAAATAACCCTAATTATTACTGCAATGAGTCCCCAAAAACCTACTACTACTGATGGATATATTATATCCAAACTTAAAATTGTTTTATGCTTTATAGCATTTACAGTATGTCTTAATAATTTCGCTCAAGGATCTGAGAGAAAAGCATTTCCAACAGCCTATGGCTCCGGTTCAGAAACCACTGGAGGAGAAGGAGGAGTATTAGTTATAGTTAATACTACAAATCCGAATACACCAATTACTTACAACGCAAGTAATAATACATGGTCTGGAGGTTTTAAAGATGCTTGTAATAATGCTACAATTGGAAATAATGGTAGAATTATCATCTTCTCAGTTAGTGGAAATATTGATTTAGGTGGTACAAACTTTGATTTATATCGTCACAATGTTACTATCCTAGGTCAGTCAGCTCCAGAAGGAGGTGTTACTTTATACAATGGTACCTTTAGACTAAACTCAGCCGATAATGTAATTGTAAGATATCTTAGATGTAGAAATGGTTTAGCAACGCAATCAGAAATGAATACTTCTGGAAATAGTTCAGCGGCAAAATCAGCAGGAATTTCAGTTGTAAATGGTTGTACCAATATCATCATAGATCATGTATCTGCATCTTGGGGAGGAGATAAAGCAATCTTACTAGGTTCTAATGGACCTTACGATCAAAATAATCAAACAGTTCAAAGATGTTTGTTAAGTGATTCTCACACTATGATGCAAATGAGTTCTCAAAATACTGACCTTTATAATGATGGCCTAAGAGGCGATTTATCATGTTACCTAAATATGTTTGCAAGAGGTAGTAATAGAACACCTAATATTGGAGGTACTGGAGGTTACATTGATGTTATTAATAATGTGGTGCAATCTGATGGTTCTAAATTAGGAGTGTTACAAATTATTGATAATGCTAAAGTTAATTGGGCTAGAAATTGGACGAGATATATGGGTGGAGGATCTTCTGTAGCTAACAGTAATGAGTTTCAAATGAATTATACTAGTGGTTCTTATTATGATGATTTACAGTTGTATGCAAGAGGAAATTATTATAAAAACAATAGTGGTGTCATATTAGACGGTACAGAGGATATAGATAAAAATGATAATTTGGAAATATGGAGTTATAGAATGGGTCCATCTAATATATCACAGGATACATCGATGCCTGATAATTTATTTACTGTAGAAACCGAATTCAATAGTATTATTAATAAGCCGCCTACAAGAACTGCATTAGAAGCTTACACAAGTATAGTTACAGAGAGAAATGCAGGTGCTTGTCATTATATAAAAAATGATGGAACAGTAGGAAGTTATATTGATAGCTGGGATTCTGATTTATTTACAAATTTAGAAGCAGAAACAATGCAAGAACATGGTAACGTGTCTAATTGGATTCTACCTTCTATACCTCAAAATACAAGACCATCAAACTTTAGTACATTGGGTGATGGTATAGAAGATGGTTGGAGAGCTACAAATATGAATGGACAAAATTATAATGATATAGCCCCTAGTGGTTATATGTGGATTGAAGAATTCTATAATCAAGTTGATTCACCTATCATTGAAGATATTATTGTAGACCAAGTTACAATTAACTCTAATGCTCCTAATAACACTATTTGTGAAGGAGAAACAATAACTTTAATAGCAAGTGGTGCTGATTCTTATGAGTGGATGCCTGGTAATATAAATGGAGTATCTATAGATGTGAATCCAACTAGTAATACTACATATACTGTAACTGGAACACATTCTGATGGCAGTACGACTACAGATAATATTGTGGTTGCTGTTAATCCTATTCCAGTTGCAAATGCTGGTGATGATGTCGAAACTTGTCAAGGTACAGCAGTTACTTTAACTGCAAATACTAGTGATGGTTATTTATGGAGCACAGGAGCAACAACACAAAGTATATCTGTAAATCCAAATACAACAACGACATATTCAGTTGAAGTAACACAAAATGGTTGTACAAGTCCATTAGATGAAGTTGTAGTAACTGTTAATGCGTTGCCGAATGTTGATGCAGGACTAGATGTCTCCTTAAATTTTGGAGATTCAATTACGTTAACTGCTAGTGGAGCAAATTCTTACGAATGGAGCACAGGTGAAACAACACAAAGTATTACAGTCAGCCCAACAATTGAAACAATTTATTCGGTTATCGGAACTACCGGAACCTGTCAAAGTACAGATTCGGTAATGGTTTTTATCATAGGCAACGAAGTAGTTGCCAATGCTGGAAACGACCAAACCATATGCAATGGCTCACAAACTACACTCACCGCTTCAGGAGGAGCTGTTTATGCATGGAACACAGGACAAACAACTGCGAGTATTGATGTTAGTCCGAATGCAACAACAACTTACACAGTAACTGTTTTTGATGTTACAGGAACAGTTTCTGATACTGATGAGGTAATAGTTAACGTGAACGACTTACCTAATATTGATGCTGGTTCAGATGTAACAATAACAGTAGGAGATATGATTACTCTAACAGCAATTGGAGCAGATTCATACGAGTGGAGTACAGGCGAAACATCACAAAATATAGATGTTAGTCCTACAAACACAACTGTTTATTCAGTGACAGGATTCTCAAATGGATGTCAATCTAATGATGAAGTGACTGTTACAGTTGAAACAGAAACAGTACTTGCTGATGCAGGATCAGATCAATCTATCTGTGAAGGAGAAACAGCAATATTAACAGCTTCAGGAGGTGCAACTTATTTATGGAGTACTGGAGAAGATACAGCAAGTATAGAAGTGAGTCCAAATAATAGTATTACATATTCCGTTACAGTTTTTAGCGCAAGTGGTAATGCATCAGATACAGATGAAGTCATGGTAAATGTGCTTGGGCTACCAAATGTTAGTGCTGGACCAAACATATCTATTAATACTGGTGAAACTATAACGCTTACAGCTAGTGGAGCAACATCATATTTATGGAATACAGGCGAGAATACTTCTAGTATTCAAGTGGCACCTGATTCGGAGACAACTTATACAGTGACAGGATATTCAAATGCTGGATGTGAAGCCACAGATGAGATTACTGTTTTTATTGAAACAGAACCAGTTGATGCAAATGCAGGAGATGATATAAGTATTTGTCAAGGCGAAACAGTGACCCTTACAGCTACAGGTGGTGTAACATATCTTTGGAACACAGGAGAAAGTACTCCAAGTATTAATGTGAACCCAAATAATAGTTCTACTTATACCGTTACAGTTTTTAATACTTTAGGAGATGCTTCAGCTTCTGATGATGTGATAGTATACGTTTTAGGTTTACCTAATACTAATGCAGGAATGGATGTAACTATTTCTGAAGGGGAGACTGTCACTTTAACCGCTACAGGAGCGTCAAGTTATTTATGGAATACTGGAGATACAACAAATAGTATCGTGGTCTCACCAAGTACTGATACCACCTATAGTGTAACAGGATATACAAATGCTGGATGTGAAAGTACAGATGACATTACTGTGTTTGTCGAAACCGAAACAGTAATTGCAGCTGCAAGTGAAGATCAAACGATTTGTGAAGGTGAAACAATAACGCTTACTGCATCTGGTGGAACAACTTATCTTTGGAATACGGGAGAAACAACTACAAGTATTGAGGTCAATCCAAATACAACAACAACATATACAGTAACGGTCTTTAATGCATTAGCAACAGATTCTGATTCTGAAGATGTAATTGTAACAGTAAATGCTTTACCGAGTATTGATGCAGGTACAGATGTAACTATTACCGAAGGTGAAAATACAATATTAACAGCTAATGGAGCAGATTCTTACGAATGGAGTACAGGAGAAACAACTCAAATTATAACAGTTAATCCGACGAGTACTACATCATATTCAGTAACTGGATTCTTAAACGGATGTTCTGCAACAGATGACGTAACAGTAACTGTTGAAACAGAAAATGTAATTGCTAATGCTGGAGTAGATCAATCTATTTGTGAAGGTGAATCAGTAACGCTAATCGCGTCTGGAGGAACAACTTACCAATGGAATACAGGAGAAACTACAGCAAGTATAGAAGTTAATCCAAATACAACAACAACATATACAGTAACAGCTTTTAATACTTTCGGAACTGATTCTGATTCAGATGAGGTTACAGTTACAGTAAATGAATTACCAAGTATCGAGACAGGTTTAGATGTGACAATTTCCGAAGGAGAAAGTACAACTTTAACAGCGTCAGGAGGTGATTCTTACCAATGGAGTACAGGAGAAACAACCCAAAGTATAACCGTAAATCCGACGATTACAACTGAATATTCAGTGACAGGATTCTTAAATGGATGTGAAGCTAATTCTGAAGTCACTGTAATAGTTGTTCCAATTGTGTTTGTTGCAAACGCAGGTGAAGATCAATCTATATGTGAAGGTACATCTACAACATTAACAGCTTCAGAAGGTGATGCATATTTATGGAGTACTGGTGAAACGACTCAAAGTATTAATGTGAGTCCTTGGGCTTCAGAAACGTATACTGTAACTGTTTTTGATGACGATGAGCAAGCTCAAGATGATGTTACGGTGTATGTGAATTTAAATCCTAATGTTGTGATTATGAATGGAGGAGAAGTAACCATTTTAGAAGGTGAATTCGTTACGCTTTCTGCCACTGGAGCTAATACTTATGAATGGGACAATGGAGCAACACAACCAAATATTGCTGTAAGCCCATCAACATCCAGAACTTACTCTGTGACAGGATATATTAATAATTGTTCTGATGATAAATCTATTACAGTAAATGTTTTAGAAACTGTTCAAGCTTATGCAGGAGAAGATCTCACGATTTGTTCTAATGATGTTGTTACTTTAACAGCTGATGGAGGTATTGATGGAGAGGTAGAATATTTATGGAACAATGGTGAAACAACACAAAGTATTGATGTTGCCCCTGGAACAGATACAGAATATTCAGTTGTAGTTTATAATGCATTAACTGCAGATGAATCTGCTGTTACAGTTTTTGTAAATGACTGTAGTCCAGAAGAAATTATTGAATCTGGTGCCGAATTTGACGTCTTAGTCTATCAAGATATGAATGCTGATGTACTAAAATTACAAATCTCAGGAATGGATAGAGTAGATGTGAAACAAATTATGATTTATGATCTTAATGGAAAAACAATCTATAGAGAACAAATAACAGCTAATGAAGAACTACTAACTTTGGATAAAGAGATTAATTTATCTCAGTTCTCCAGAGGAGTTTATGTGGTTCGACTTACGTATAATGATACAGAAATATTGAAAAAAATCCCGATAAGATAATTTATTTAAGTGTTAGTCAGATATGCCAACATGTTCCTTTGAATGTTGTTGGCATTTTTTATACCATAGATTTACTAGTTGTCTACAAAATCAATTGAAAGAATTGTAGCAGTAGATTCACAATTTTTTATGACTAACTCTACATCGTTTTCTTCATAGCTATTCTCGATAAGGTAAGTTTTACAACCTACAGCTTTAGTATCACTCTCCGAAAAGTTAACATCTCCAGTTTTGATAAGTTCAGAGACCATTAAGGTATCGATATCATGTTTAGCCATTGTAGCTATAGAAGCATCAGAATATGCTTTCTTTTTGATAGCTATATTTTTTATGGTTCTAGCATTCGGACTGTAGTCGCAAGATGTTTTTTTTCCACTTAAAAAAAAGGCAAGTACAATTAGTCCAATAGAAAAGCCACCTAAGTAGTAGCCAATTCGGTGTATAAATTTCATAAATGATGCTTATGTGTTCTGTATTTACTAGAAGATTAACAAGTTAAGATCGCTGCAATCTAAATCAAACCAATCGGCAACCGATTTATTTGTTAAAATTCCGTGGTAAAAATACAACCCATTTTTCAAACCACGATCAAATCTGATGGCATTTTCTATTCCTCCATCTTCAGCGATTTTTAGTAGATAAGGTGTAAAGATATTACTAATAGACACCGAAGCTGATCTTGAATAACGTGCAGGAATATTTGGAACACAATAATGTGTCACACCATTGTATTCAAAAGTGGGCTTGTCATGATTAGTAACTTCACTAGTTTCAAAGCATCCACCCATATCAATACTGACATCAATAATTACTGCACCAGTTTTCATAGTATCAACCATTGGTTCTGTAACAATAACGGGAGATCTGTTTTTTCCTCGCACAGCACCAATAGCTACATCACAACGTTTAAGCGCTTTAATTAAGTTTTTAGGTTGCAAAGTTGAGGTGTAAATGGTACGACCTAAATTTGATTGAATACAGCGTAATTTCGTAATTGAATTATCAAATACTTTCACATTAGCACCCAAACCAATTGCAGATCGTGCAGCGAATTCACCAACAGTACCTGCGCCAATAATAACAACTTCAACTGGAGGTACACCACTAATATTACCAAACATTAATCCGTTGCCACCATTTACATTAGAAAGTAACTCTGAAGCTATTAAGATTGAAGCTGTGCCAGCAATTTCACTTAGAGATCTAACTGCAGGATATGCACCATCTTCATCTTTTATAAACTCAAAAGCAAGCGCAGTAATTCGTTTTGAGGCAAGTGCTTCAAAATACTTTTTATGTTGTGTTTTAAGTTGCAACGCAGAAATTAATATGGTCTGCGGATTGATTAATTTTATTTCATCTAAAGAAGGCGGTTCAACTTTAAGAATGATAGGGCAAGAAAAGACTTTAGCTGTATCTTTAGTAACTTCGGCTCCAGCTTCACTATAATTTTTGTCTTTAAAATTTGCACCTTCACCAGCACCAGATTCTATCATCACGCGATGACCATTTGTAACAAGTGCAGAAACAGCATCAGGAGTGAGGCAAACGCGCTTTTCTTGAAAATGTGTTTCTTTAGGAATCCCAATAAATAGATTCCCTTTTTGTCTTAATATTTCTAGGGTTTCTTCCTGTGGAAGTAATTGTGCTTTGGTAAAAGGAGATTTAGATTTACTCATTTAGCTAAAATTGAAATCTCAAATTACAAATAATTATTTGAATATTTAAAATAAAAATTTATATATTGTATGTAGATAATTTTCTATACGACTTGAGTTATGAAAAAGTTTAAATTAAAAGATTACTTGATATCGTTTTTAATAGTAGCTGTTACTTTGCTGTATTTTTGTGATAAATATTTAGGATTAGAAGGTGTTGAATCTGTGTCAATTTTCAGCTTTGATATAGGAAGTTTTGGGTTTCCTGATTTTCGACAATTATTTTTTTATTCGAAGATGAAGTTATTGATATTATTTATTACCATAACATGGTATTTAACTTGTAAGCATTGGTGGAAATCTTCTATTCTTGTTATCATAACGATAGAACTTTTAAAGCTTGTAACAGCTTTAAAAGCTAATTCTGAGTTTTATGATGAAATTGATTACCTAATAAGTTTACCTATTACCTTACCTATTATTCTATTGTTGGTTTTAGTTTCTTTAAAGATTAATAAGTACAATTTAACAAGAGATTTACGATCGAATATTGATGAAGAAATTGATGAGGTTTTTTTTGAACTACATAGTATTGATAAGACTCAACTAGATTTCTTAAAAGATAAATTCTTAAAAATTAAAAATGAAAAAAAAACAGGTTCGTATTTGGAAGAATTGAAATCGATTAGAGATAAATTTTATGATATATGTTAAATAACATAAATATTAAGGCCATAAATAATAAAAAATTACAGATAGATTTATTTGTAATAATTTATATACTAGTTCTGCCATTTATATTTTATTTTTATACAATTGCTCCAGAAAATTCATCAGAATGGAAGTTAAAATGGTTCACAATAAATTCTGGTTATTTTAAGGAAGTAGATTATTATGTTTGGATGCTTTTCGTGAAATTTTTAACCCTAAATATTTTGTCAATTTGGTTTATAACTTGTTCACATAAATGGAAATCAGTGATTTTGTTTGCTGTATTATTTGAGATTCATAAAATAATTGTAATTATAAACTACGTAGAATATGGAAATCTAAATTTAGACTTATTAAACTCTTTACTCGTTTCAATTCCGTATATGTTATTTTTATTCTTGATAAGCTATAAACTTTATTTTGTTTCAAATAAAAATAAATTTAATAAGTTGATAAATAATGAAATTAATACACAATTAGAATCTATATCTAAATTCAACAGCAATGATTTTAAATTAATTAACAATAAGTTTTTAA
Source organism: Psychroserpens sp. (assembly GCF_045105015.1). Classification (GTDB taxonomy): domain Bacteria; phylum Bacteroidota; class Bacteroidia; order Flavobacteriales; family Flavobacteriaceae; genus Psychroserpens. The sequence continues at coordinate 3,680 of NZ_JBGCCX010000057.1, read as the reverse complement.
AATTGAAACATCAAAAAAATAAAATGGATAAAAAAGGATATTTAGCTGAATTATTAGTATTAAGAGATCAAATAACAACATAAATCGCTGTTATTTATTTTTTTGATTCTGAAATTTCTTTTAAAATTTCATCTAATAGTGCTTTCTTTTCCTCAGACCATTGCGATTTAAGTCGCTCATCAATATAGTTTTCAATCTCCGCTTTTGATCTTGATTTTGGTTTTGTTTGTTCTTTAATAAACATTTCGCCTTTACCAGTGATCAGCCAAACTAAATTAACTTGAGGATATTCTTTTATAATACGTTCAATCACATCACTTCCTACAGAAGCATTGTTTTTTTGCATTCTTAGGATATAGCCATTAGCAGTACCAATAGAAATATCAAATTGACGTGCACTTAGTTTCAATTCTGAAATAAGAGCAATAATACGATGTACAGTTTTACTCATAGTTATATAGGGATGTATTAGGAGTAAATTATTAATATAATTTATACAAATGTAATTTTTTTATCTAATATAATGACTTTTGTAGAATATTTTCTATCTTAGTAATGTTAATTTTATATTATTATGATATAAGGTCAGTAATTTAAAGAAAGGGTTAATTCAAAAAAAACACACAACAATTAGTTGTGTGTTTTAAGTTAGGGTTGCAGTTAGAAATATTGTTTGACCTTGCCAAAAAATGTTGTTGGTTTGATCATAAATTCTTCTTCAAGTTCTTTCATGGTTTTATCGGCATCATTTATTTTATTAAACATTCGTGCTCTGATTAGATATATGGATGGAACTACAATAGCCATTATAGGAAGCATATAAATTAATTGAAATTCGTCAACGTGAGTAGTATCACCATTAATAGTTCCAACTATTTGAAATATATACATTATTATAGGTACTAATAACGCATGATACCACCAATGACGGTTAGTAAAAAACCAAATCATTAATAAAAATAGTGGTATGAATTTCCCAGTAAGAACCCACATGGCATATTGAGCATCTTCCCACAAGAGGCTATCATATCTAAATAAAAAAGTGTTCCAAGTTTTTTCACTTGGAACACTTTCATGTAATGAGAATAATAAAGGAGTAGCTGCTATAAATGTACCAATTATACTACCTAATATAGCCCTTTTACCAATATTACTAGGTGTTTTTGATAAGCTTTCGCTTTTTCTTTTCGATTTCTGTTTTAACTTGTCCATCTAAATTGATTAAATCAGTTGCTTGTGCTGTGAACGCAATTCCACCGATAATCGCAATGGCTAATACATACTTTTTTGTTTTCATAATATAAGGGATTAATTAATTAATAGTTCAAATATACTTCGATAGTACACTTTGGAACAGTTAAACGAGTGTTAAAAACAACTCAATTAATCGACTTATAGTTACGGTTTTTCCGTACTTGCCAGTAAATATGCGATGTAAAGTGGTCTATTTATTTCTGCGTTCTGCAGATTTCATAAGCAGGTTTTAGGGTTAATAATTCGTTTTGGCTCAATTTGAGGGTTCTTGAGGTCTTATCTTTTATTGTTATTGTAATCTCACTTACATCTTCTGGAAGTAAGCTATATACGTTTTCAGGCCATTCAATAAATAGCCAATTTTTATCATCATTTAAATAGTCTTCAAAACCAAAATTTAAAGCTTCCATTTCGTCTTCAATACGATACATATCGAAATGAAATATTTTTCCGTTTAAAGATTCATATTCATTAACTATAGAAAAGGTAGGACTCGTAACATCATCACCACTACCTAAGGTTATAACCATAGCTTTAATGAGTGTTGTTTTACCAACTCCCATGTCACCATGAAACAATACAATTTTAGAGCTAATTTGCTCCAAAAGCCTTGTAGCTACTGACTCTAAGTCTTGTATGTTATAATCTATATCCATAGTTATTACAATGAATTTAACAGCCTAAAGCATACTTTAAGCTAAATTCATAAGGCAATAATACGTATAAAAATTCAAAAAAACTAGAAAAAAGTGTATTTCAACGGATTTTTTTGCATTACACAGATGATTTACTTCGGATTCATGACCACAAAAGGAATGATCATTTCTTCTAACGAAACACCTCCATGTTGATAGGTATTTCTGTAATAACTAACATAGTGATTGTAATTGTTAGGATATGCTAAAAAGTAATCGCTTTTTGCAAATATAAATGAGCTGCTCATCGTAATACTAGGCAAACAAATACTTTTCGGATCTTTTTCAGCCAGAACCTCTCTGTCTTCATAAGTTAAACTACGTCCTGTTTTGTATCGTAAATTCAAACTCGTGTCACGATCACCAATAACTTTTGAAGGATTCTTTACGTTAATCGTTCCGTGATCTGTAGTAAGTATTAATTTGAAGCCAAGTTGTTGAGCTAATTGAATCATTTCAAGTAATGGCGAATTTTTAAACCAACTAACAGTTAGAGAACGATAAGCTTTATCATTAGAAGCTAACTCTTTAACAACATCCATTTCAGTTTTAGAATGCGATAGCATATCTACGAAATTGTAAACAATAACTGAAAGATCGTTGTCTTTTAAAGTTTTAAAATTTTCAACCAATCGCTTTCCAGCTTTAAGGTTGGTGATTTTATGATATTCTGTTTTTAGGTTTTGAAGACCTAAACGTTTCAATTGCCCTTGTAAAAATTCATTTTCATAAAGGTTCTTTCCACCTTCATCAGTATCGTTTTTCCAAAGTTTAGGGTGTAAACGCTCCATGTCACTAGGCATTAAGCCTGAAAAAATGGCATTCCTTGCATATTGCGTTGCAGTTGGTAAAATGCTATAAAAAGGTGATTCAGATGATTTTTTATAGTAATTATTTACAATAGGTTCAAAAGCTTTCCACTGGTCGTATCGTAAATTATCAATAACGACTAATAACGTTGGTTGCTTATCACTTAATTCTGGAACTACTTTATCTTTAAACAAGGTATGTGATAGTGTCGGAGCTTCATTTCTGTGATCAAACCAATCTTTATAGTTTTTTTCAATAAACTTTCCAAATTGATGATTTGCTTCATTCTTTTGAGATTCTAATATTTCAGTCATTCCAACATCTTCAATATCTTCTAGTCTTAATTCCCAATAGATTAACTTTTGATATAATTCAGTCCATTCTTCAAAAGAATTCACCATCGATAAATCCATAGCAATCTTTCTAAACTCTTGCTGGTAATTCGACGTAGTTTTTTCGGAAACGAGCCTCGAGTGATCTAAATTCTTTTTTAGGCTCAATAAAATTTGATTCGGATTTACTGGCTTTATAAGATAATCGGCAATTTTATTACCTATAGCTTCTTCCATAATATATTCTTCTTCACTTTTTGTAATCATCACTACAGGAAGATTAGCACGCTTTTCTTTTATCTCATTTAAAGTTTCTAATCCTGTTAAGCCAGGCATGTTTTCGTCTAAAAAAACAATATCAAAATTCGTGTCATCAATTATCTCCAGCGCTTCAGTACCACTCTGACAAGTGGTTACATTATACTGTTTTTGTTCAAGAAAAAGAATATGAGGTTTTAAAAGATCGATTTCATCGTCAACCCAAAGAATATTTATAGTGTTCATGTATATTTGTTTAATATTAATGTAAACTTTAATGTTTGATGGCAAGTAACAAACTTAAAATCTTTAACGACCCAATTTACGGATT
>NZ_JBGCCX010000056.1:0-5383 GCF_045105015.1 Psychroserpens sp. | reverse complement strand
ATTGGAAAATTTGGAGGTCTTCAAAAAATTGATGTCGAAGGCAAAAAACAAGAGGCCATTAAATTAGTATATGGTGAGCGTGATATTTTGTATTTGAGTATCCATTCGCTTCATAAAATCACCAAGTTTAATGGAAAAGATGGAAAACCTCCTAAAGTCTATAAACTCGGAAGTAAAGCTTGGAAAACTTTAAAGCAAAAAACCAAATCTAGGGTTAAGGAAATTGCCTTCAACCTCATCAAAGTCTACGCTAAACGTAAACTAGAAAAAGGCTACCAGTACAGGCCTGATAGTTATCTTCAGCATGAACTTGAAGCTTCTTTTATTTATGAGGACACTCCTGATCAAATCACATCAACTGCAGATATTAAAGCAGACATGGAAAGTGAACGACCAATGGATCGTCTCGTTTGTGGTGATGTCGGTTTTGGTAAAACGGAAGTTGCAATACGTGCTGCTTTTAAAGCCGTAGATAATGGAAAACAAGTTGCCGTTTTAGTACCTACAACTATTCTTGCCTATCAACATAATAAAACATTTACTGAGCGTCTTAAAGATTTCCCAGTTACGGTAGATTACTTGAACCGTTTCAGAACTGCTAAAGAGAAAAGAATCACATTAGAGAAACTGGAAAAAGGTCATGTTGATATCATTATTGGGACACACCAATTGGTAAATAAAAATGTAAAATTTAAAGATTTAGGATTGCTTATCGTTGATGAAGAACAAAAGTTTGGTGTAGCTGTAAAGGAAAAATTAAAGGCTCTAAAAGATAATGTAGATGTCTTAACATTAACTGCAACACCTATTCCAAGAACACTTCAATTTAGTTTGATGGCTGCTCGTGATTTATCAGTAATCACAACTGCGCCTCCAAATCGTTATCCTATAGAAAGTCATGTGATTCGGTTTAATGAAGAAACTATTAGAGATGCTGTGACCTATGAAATTCAACGTGGTGGTCAAATCTTTTTTATTCATAATAGAATTGAAAACATTAAGGAGGTTGCTGGTATGATCCAACGACTCGTGCCAGATGCTAAAATCGCAATAGGTCACGGACAGATGGAAGGTAAAAAACTTGAGCAACTCATGTTGGCATTTATGAATGGTGAGTTTGATGTTTTAGTAAGTACAACCATCGTTGAAAGTGGGCTCGATGTTCCAAATGCGAATACTATCTTTATAAATAATGCAAATAATTTCGGATTAAGTGATTTGCATCAAATGCGCGGACGAGTTGGTAGAAGTAACAAAAAAGCATTCTGTTATTTTATTACACCTGAATATTCAGCTATGACAAACGATGCGCGCAAACGGATAACTGCTCTTGAACAGTTTACCGAATTAGGAAGTGGTTTTAATATTGCAATGAAAGATCTAGAAATTCGTGGTGCTGGTGATTTACTTGGTGGTGAACAAAGTGGATTTATAAATGATATTGGTTTTGACACCTATCAGAAAATCTTAAACGAAGCTATTGAAGAGCTTAAAGAAAATGAGTTTAAGGATTTATATCAAGACGACGGAAAAGAGAAGGAATACGTTAAAGACATTACAATTGACACAGATTTTGAATTATTATTTCCTGATGATTATGTTAATAATATTACTGAACGTCTGAATCTATACACCAAACTCAATACACTTAAAACGGAGGACGACCTCAATACTTTTGAAAGCGAAATCTTAGACCGTTTTGGAGAGTTACCAGTTCAAGTTGTAGATTTATTGAATAGTGTACGAGTAAAATGGATCGCAACTAAAATCGGATTAGAAAAAATTATTATGAAACAAGGCCGTTTTATAGGCTATTTCATAAACGACCAACAAAGCGCGTTTTACCAGAGTGATAATTTTACAAGGGTTTTAAAGTTTGTACAAACCCATCCAAAAGACTGTAAAATGAAAGAAAAACAGACTAGAAACGGTTTACGTCTTCTATTAACTTTTGAGCATATCAAATCGGTAAGACAAGCATTGTCTGTTTTAGAATCTATAATGAAATAAAAAACGGCTTAATATTTGAAGGCTTAATCACAAACAATAACACTAAATTGAACACATGAAATATATATATGTCTTCCTACTATTTATCCCATTAAGTTTATTTTCGCAACACAGTATTAATGGCACCTTTTCACCTGCATCAGATTACACTTATGCTTTTTTGTACCATGCAACTCCAACTGGTTCAGATTATGTTGACAGAGCGCAAATTGATGAAACTGGGAACTTCACTATTCCTTTAGATTCTTCAATGACTGCTGGAATTTACAAAATTGTATATGCACTTCCACCTGAAGAAAACAATTTTGATTTCATCTACAATGGTAAAGAAAGTACGTCACTAACATACAGTGTAGCACAAGGTCTAGAATTTACTGATGGTAATGAAAATAAATTATGGTCTTCATATACCAATAGTATGGAAATGGTTAATATGACCATAAGTAATTATTACACACAGGAAAGCACAGATAAAAAAGCATTTCGTGATATTTTTAAAACTCTAAAAGACACCCAAGTTGCATTTGAAGAGGCTTCAAAAGGTAATATGGCTTCTACTTTTATTAAAGCAAACACACCATATATTCCTGAGTCGTATGAAGATTTATCTACGTATTCTTCTAACTTAAAACGCACTTTTTTATCAAATATTGATTTTAGTAATACACTTTTACAAAGCTCAGACTTTTTAGTAGACCGTGTGTTAGCGTATGTCTTTGGAATGTCGGCAAATACCTCGAGTGATACTTACAAAGAAGATATAGATCACTTGGTAAATAAAATGACTCAAGCAGATTTAGATATAAAAACGATGCTACTAGAAATGATTTGGAGTAGATTTAAAAACATGGACAATCCGGAAGTAGCAAACTATATTTCTCAAACGTATTTAATGACGTTAGCTGAAGAAGGTAATTATCTGACTTTATTGGATGGACTTAAAACATATGAAAATAACCAGATTGGGAAAAAAGCTCAGAATTTTGATTTAGCAGTATCACAACATGGAGAAACAATGACAACATCACTTCATGATTTAGATATCGCTGAACACTATTTAGTTATTTTTTGGAGTAGCACTTGTGGACATTGTCTTGATGAATTACCAATAGTAAAAACAATTCTTTCTTCAAAACCAAACATTCAGGTGATTGCTGTTGGGCTTGAAGATGAAGCAGAAGGTTGGCAAAAAGCCATTGCTGAATATCCTGATTTTATTCATGTATTAGGTTTAGGGAAATGGGATAATCCAATTTCAAATACCTATGACGTTGGAGCTACACCAACGTATATACTCTTAGATACGGATAAAACTATCATTGCAAAACCTTATGATATTGAGGCCTTGGAAAAAGTGTTGGAATAAGTTATTATCTTATATTTCTCGACAGGCTTGAAACAACTCAAACAAAAAAAGCGCAACATTTAGTTGCGCTTTTATTTAACTTGTAATTGTATTAATCCATGTGAGGTATACGTAATACTTGACCTGGATAAATTTTATCAGGATCAGTAAGCATTGGCTTGTTAGCTTCAAAAATTACAGGATACTTCATAGCATTTCCGTAATAATTTTTAGCTATTTTACCTAAAGTATCACCACTAGCTACTGTATGAAACTGAGCTTCTGGCTCTACATGTTCGACAGTCATTTGATCATCAACTGTAGCAATTCCTGCTGTATTTCCTACTACTAAAACTACTTTTTCTTTTGTTGCTTGGTCATGTGCCAAACCAGAAATTGTAGCTGTATCACCTTCAATAGAAACAGTTAAATCGTCTACATGTAGATCTAAATCTTTAATTGTCTCTGCAATTGCTGCTGCATTTGCTGCATTTGCCACTGCTACTGCTTCTGCTGCTGCTGCACTTGCTGCTGCTGCTTCAGCTGCTTTTTCTGTTTCAGATTTTCCTCCGAAAATTTTTGCTCCTGCTTCTTTGATGAACGAAAATAATCCCATAATTTTTCTTTCTTTTAATTATTATTTATTACTAGGTTAAAGTACGAAAATCATTGTGATTTCCAAATGCTATAAGACAATAAATATGCCAAAAAGGGAAACAGCTTCTAGATTTCTCTAAAAGCTGTTTCCAAACTAAATAACCAACCAAAAAAACTTCCTATTTATTAAAGTTCTCTTTAATAAATTTTTTGTTTATAATTTTCTTTCTCTTTTTTGCCACTTTTCCTTTTGTTTCACCTTTTCCTTCTCTTAAATACGCAATATAACCGCTACCAGAGAATTCGTATGTTGTTCCAGAACTTGGGTGAAACAATTGAATGTTTTCGTCATCTATAACGCTTAATTCAAAGTATTCATTGTCTAGATAATCATAATCTAATGTTAAAACTTTTGAGTACTCGTCTCCTTCTACATCATATATTGTATAATTTCCTTCGTAATCCCAAATTAGATCTGCTATTGGTGTTCCAACTTCATCTCTTGATGATAAGAACGTATCACCAAATCCATCTGGTAAAAATGCCATATAGTTTTCTTCATCAAAAGCATTTATTTCACCTGCAGTACTCGTAAATACTTTTTTCCATGCTTCATATTCTTGTAAGAAGTAATGAATGTTATCGTAGAATACAAAGTCGTAATCAAAAGTAGCTCTTTGGTATCCAGTTAAGAAATAGCTTGTATTGCTATTTCTATCGTATAATCTAATTCTTCTATCTGTTAATTGATATACTTCTAATGGATAAAATCCGTCAATATCATGGTCTATTCGAACCACATCGATATTTGTATCATAAAAACCAACATCAATACCAAATCCGCTTCCATTAAATCCTATTCCAGCAATATTGTTGTTTGCATATAATGTTCCTCCACGAAATGAAACGGTAAATGCACGTTGTAAAAATGGAACTTCGCCACTTCCTGTGGTTTCATGAATATTTACATACCAAAGTTCATACGAACCTAAAAGTTCTGCTAAAGTAATTGTTGGTTCTACATAAGGATCTTCAACAACTACAGTTTCGGTATAACAAGATGTAAATAATACTGTGCTCAGTACAATTCCTAAAAGTAATTTTATCGTTTTCATAAGGCGTAGGTTTTACTGTTTATACGATAACGATTTCAAAAGGCGTGCCAAAAATGTATTTTATTGATACTGAGATATATGTATAAAAGGTATAATTTACCTATTTTTTAATTACTATACTTATCATAGGATATGAACAAGAATTTGAAATTTGCCGTTATTGGTGGCGGAAGTTGGGCAACTGCAATCGTTAAAATGTTATGCGAAAACCTATCTGAAGTTGGTTGGTATATGCGAAGTGTATATGCAAAAGAACATTTACTGAACGAGTATCACAACCCAAATTATCTGAGTTCTGTAGAGTTTAAGATTGATC
>NZ_JBGCCX010000055.1:0-33128 GCF_045105015.1 Psychroserpens sp. | reverse complement strand
TTAAAACGGCATCTTATTCTGGTTTTACTTCGGTAGCACTTAATGCAAATACTAACCCAGTGATTGATTCCAATGCTGGCATTTCATTTCTAAAATCTAAAGCAGATAAACATGCAACTAACCTCTATCCTATTGGTGCTTTAACTAAAAATAGTGATGGTAAAGATTTAGCCGAACTATTTGACATGAGAAATGCTGGTGCAGTTGCATTTTATGATTATCAACATCCCGTAGAAAACCCGAATTTAATGAAGCTTGCTTTGCAATATGCTAGCAACTTTAATGGTTTGATCTGTTCATTTCCCCAAGAATCAAAAATTAGTGGTTTAGGTGTTATGAATGAAAATATAACAAGTACATCCTTAGGATTAAAAGGCAACCCAGCACTTGCTGAAGAATTACAAATTTCAAGAGACTTATCTATTTTAGAATACACAGAAGGCAAGCTTCATATCCCAACCATTTCCACTGCAAAATCAGTAGAATTAATTAGAGCTGCTAAACAGAAAAAACTAGATGTTTCTTGCAGTGTTGCAATACACAACTTAATATTTACTGATGAAGATTTAAAAACCTTCAATACGAATTTTAAAGTCTTACCTTCTTTAAGAACCCAAAAAGATATTGAAGTATTAATTGATGGTTTAAAAGATGGCACTGTTGATATGGTAACCAGTGATCACAATCCCATAGATATTGAAGATAAAAAAATTGAATTTGATTTTGCTAAGTACGGAACTATCGGTTTAGAAAGTGCTTTTGGCGCATTAAACTCTATATTCACTTTAAAGAAAACTATTGAATTACTTACTAAAGGAAAAGAACGTTTTAATATAGACTCATCTACAATTGCTGTTGGCAATAAAGCAGATATTTCTTTATTTACTCCTAGTGAAAATATCATATTCACTAGAGATAATATATTATCAAGATCTAAAAACTCAATATTCGAAAACAAAGTATTAAAAGGAATGGTTTATGGCATTGTTTCAAACAATAAGCTTATCCTTTCTAAATAACAATTATTAATTATGCAAGAGACTTCAAATAGTAATAATGATAGTTTAGCTATTGTAGCTTACATCACTCTTATTGGCACCTTAATAGCTTTTTTTATGAATCGTGAGGTACGAAATCCTCTTGTATCGTTTCACATTCGACAAGCTTTAGGTTTATGGCTTTTGCAAATGGCTTTAGGCTATTTTATTGGCGCATTTGATAGTTGGATGATTTCAACTTCTTTTTGGATCTTTTTTATTGTATTATTTCTGTATGGTATTTTTGGAGCAGTAGGAAAAAAAATGAATGAGGTTCCTGTTTTAGGACCATTTTTCCAGAAACTTTTCGCTACAATTGGACAATAAACCTATGAATTCTCAATTACATTACATTACAAGACCATCGTCTTTAAAAGAAAATGCACCATTATTGATTATGTGTCATGGCTATGGTAGTGACGAAAATGATTTGTTTTCATTTGCTAAAGAATTATCTGAAAAAATATTCATTATTTCGGTAAGAGCGCCTTATCCTATGCAACCTTATGGTAATGCCTGGTATGCCATTAATTTTGATGCTCATCAAAATAAATGGAATGATGTGGAACAAGCTACAGAATCACGAGATAAAATTGCAGCTTTTATTGATCAAGCTTGTGAATCATATCCTGTTGACATAAACAATGTGACACTTTTAGGATTTAGTCAAGGCACTATTTTAAGTTACGCCGTAGCATTAAGCTATCCAAAAAAAGTTAAAAATATTATTGCTTTGAGTGGCTATATTAGTGACGACATGTTAATCGATAATTTAGAAAGTAAAGATCATTCGCATTTAGATTTTTATTGTTCTCATGGCAGTGTTGATCAAGTCATACCTGTAGATTGGGCTAGAAAAGCACCGCAGTTTTTAAATACTTTAAACATCAAAAATACATATTCTGAATTTCCAGTTGGGCATGGTGTTGCACCTCAGAATTTTTATGAATTTAGAAGTTGGCTTGAAAAAAGAATTTAGAATTATCTTGGCTTGTATAAAGACGATTCAATGATTTTAAACTTTAACTCCTTCTGATCTTTAACTTTTTCAATCTCATAAGACAGAAGCATTTCTCCCCAATATTTACCATCAGTAAAACTGGCAATAATCCATTTATGATTCAGCATTCGTATTTGATCAATCAACATCTTTTGGCCAGACATTGATGCATAAGGGACTAAAGGATGGTCTTCTGTATCATAAATATTAAGATTCATAAGTTCATCTTTTATAAACGGGACAAACTCTGAAATTCGAAACCCTTGATCCTCCCAATACATCATTGCATCGTCATTGGTATCAAATTTAAAAGTATACAAATCAGAAACCATATCATCTTCAAGTCCTCTTATAGAGTCTTTAAGCTTGGTATTGGCTTCCATATAGTTAGTAAGCTTTTGGTCATAGCCTTCTATTATACTTTTTGAGTTTACAAACTGAAAAATCACTAATAGTAAAGTGAAAATAAATAAATACATGAACAGTCTTTGTTTCATAGTCTAAGTTTAAAGTTCTAATTGTAAGTTATCATATGCCAAAAAAACGTTTTTCGGCAACTTTTGTTGCACGTCATCGTGAAATCCTAAATAATGACTAATATGAGTTAAATAAGCTTTCTCTGGCTGTACTTTATCTATAAATGCTAAAGCTTCTGCCACGTTAAAATGTGAGATATGCTCTTTTTCACGCAATGCATTAACGACGAGAATTTTTAAACCTTTCAACTTTTCAATCTCTTCGTCTGCAACAGTTTTCATATCTGTTAAATATGCAAAATCATTAAAACGAAATCCGAATACTTGCAATTTATGGTGATAACCATTTATTGGAATCACTTTTAAATTACCTAAATTAAAAGGTTCGTTCTTAATTTCATTTTGAATCACACTTGGTACTCCAGGATATTTAGCTTCAGTTGTAAATATATAGTCAAAACGTTTTCTTAGTTCGGCTAATACACGTTTGTGAGCATAAAATGGAATGTCGCCTTGTCTAAAATAAAAAGGTCTTATGTCATCTAAACCAGCTGTATGGTCGGCATGTTCATGTGTAAAAACGATACCATCAATTCGACAACAGCCTGCTCTAAGCATTTGCTGTCTAAAATCTGGTCCGCAATCAACGACATAAGCAAACTTATCCCATTCTACTAGAATAGATACTCTCAAGCGTTTATCTTTAGGATTTACACTTAAGCATACTGGATGATCACTTCCTATAACTGGAATTCCTTGAGATGTACCTGTGCCTAAAAACGTAATTTTCAAAGTCATTTAATTTATAGCAAAAATAAAACTTATTTTTTTAGTTATACCTTCGATTTTAATACCTTTGTAATGTTGACAAACCCAGACTTAAAGATGGAAATAACCTTAAAAGGAGATAGAGAGTTTGACGAAATCCCTTCGTTAAAAACCAAATGTCTAAGAATTAATCTTAACGAAAACATATACGGAACTTTCGCAGAGATTGGTGCTGGACAAGAAACTGTACGTCAGTTTTTTAGAGCTGGAGGCGCTTCAGGAACAATAGCAAAAGCTATGTCTGCTTATGACAAAGCTTTTAGTGATGCGATTTACGGAATAGAAAACGACAAAAGATATGTAACAGAAGCACGACTTCGTAAAATGTTAGATCACGAGGTTAATCTTGTTGAAGAACGTATAAAAAGAGAGACTCATCCTAATAAAATGTTCTTTGCATATGCTAATACAGTTGCAACTATTGATTTTGCAAAAAAATACAAAGGCCATGGCTGGGTTGGAATCAAATATCAAGTTGATGCTAATCAAGATTACAATGAAATTGTCCTCCATATTAGATTCAAAGAAAATGATGCAAGATTACAACAAGAAACACTTGGTGTTTTAGGTACAAATCTCATCTATGGTGCTTTCTATAAATATAATGAGCCAAAAAAATTACTAAGATATCTTTATGATCATTTAGATAAAGATCAAGTAGAAATTGATACCATTAACTTTTCTGGACCTATTTTTGAAGATGTTGATAATCGTTTAATGAGCTTACAATTGGTTAAAAACGGAATGACTGACGCTGTTATGTTTGCTCCAGATGGAAACAATGTACTTCCAGCTAGAGTTCTCTACAAGAAAAATATCTTGACGTTGCGTGGTAGTTTTAGGCCAGTAACTAAAGTTAATATGGATATGTATAAGAAATCTTATGACATGTTCATTAAAGAAAATAAAGTTGATATCAATAAAACGCAAGTTATTTTTGAAATCACCTTATCCAACTTGAGAGCTGAGGGTGAAATTGACGAGCAAGACTTTATGGATAGAGCCAGATTACTTTGTTCATTAGGTCAAACTGTTTTGATTTCAAATTTCCAAGAGTATTATAAACTTGTCGAGTATTTCTCTCAATACACTAAAGCCAGAATGGGGTTAGCAATGGGAGTTAATAATCTCGTTGATATTTTTGATGAGAAATATTATCGTCATCTAAGTGGAGGAATTCTTGAAGCCTTTGGAAAATTGTTTTTCAAAGATTTAAGAGTATATCTCTACCCGATGCAAAATGATGACAATACAATCACTAATAGTGAAGACTTGAAGGTACATCCTAGAATGAAAGAACTTTACAAATTCTTTAAATACAATGGGAAAGTAGTTGACATTACAGATTATGATGAAAGCATTTTAACCGTATTCTCAAGAACAGTTTTAAAAATGATAGCTGATGGAGATGATGATTGGGAGGCAATGCTACCAGAAGGAGTTGCCAAGCTAATCAAGGAAAAAAGTTTATTCGGATTTGAATCTGAACAGGTATATCTCGGAAACAACTAGCATATAAAATAAAAAAGCCACCAAAATATTGGTGGCTTTTTTATTTTAGAATCACATATTACTCAGATAATATCTGAGCAGTATGGTCTTTAGTCTTCACTTTAGTAATCACATCTTCAACAACTCCATTTTCATCAATAACAAAGGTTGTTCTATGAATACCATCGTATTCTTTACCCATAAATTTTTTCGGTCCCCAAACACCAAATGCTTCTATAACAGCTTTATCTTCATCTGCTAATAATGGATACTGAAATCCGTATTTATTCTTAAAATTGGATTGTCTTTTTGCACTATCAGCACTAACACCTAAAATTTCATAACCTTGTGCTTTAAAACGCTCAAAATTATCATTTAAATTACAGGCTTCAGCTGTACAACCTGGAGTACTGGCTTTGGGATAGAAGAAAACTACTAGTTTTTTCCCTTTGTAATCTGCTAAAGAAACTGTATTTCCTTGTTCATCTAGACTTGAAAAATTTGGAGCATTATCCCCTACTTTTAATTGTGTCATATTTCCTAACTTTACTTTTTGTAAAAATACGACTTATGACTAAGCAAGAAAAGGTAGAATTTGTTATTAATACGTTAAAAGAATTGTACCCAACTATTCCAATACCTTTAGAACACAAAGATCCATATACACTCTTAATTGCTGTTTTGATGTCTGCACAAAGTACAGATGTTCGCGTAAACCAAATCACGCCTTTGCTATTTGAAAAAGCAGATAATCCTTATGACATGATTAAGCTTTCAGTTGAAGAGATAAGGGAAATTATAAAACCTGTTGGTCTATCTCCAATGAAAAGCAAAGGTATTCATGGTTTGTCTCACATTTTAATTGAAAAGCATAATGGTGAAGTCCCGCAAACATATGAAGCACTTGAAGAACTTCCTGCTGTAGGCCATAAAACTGCTGCTGTGGTGCTGTCTCAAGCATTTGGAATTCCTGCTTTTCCAGTTGACACGCATATTCACAGGTTGATGTATCGATGGAATTTAACAAATGGAAAAAATGTAGTTCAAACAGAAAAAGATGCTAAACGTTTATTTCCTGAGGCACTGTGGAATGATTTACATCTTCAAATTATTTGGTATGGAAGGGAGTATTCTCCAGCTAGAGGATGGAATTTAGATAAAGATATTATTACAAAAACTATTGGTAGATCTTCCGTACTAAACGATTATTACAAAAATAAAAAGTCCTGACGACTAACGAATCAGGACTTTTTAAAATTTAATTTTGGAGTGCTTCAAACTCCAAACCATTATAATGTATAACACTTAAAGCCTTGGAATAATTTAAAAGAAAATCTACTGTTTCTTTTTTTGGGTTAAGGTTGTCTTTTTTTTGGGGACATTCTGAGTAAAGTTTTGCCATTTTAGGTTTTTAATTGGTTTCTTCTAATTCCCTAAACGCACAAATTCTTTACTTATTGTATCAATTTGTTAAAATGATATTGTTTTTATCAATTACTTTCCTAAGATTAATCAAAGCATAACGCATTCTACCGAGAGCAGTATTGATACTAACACCTGTACGTTCTGAAATTTCTTTAAAGCTCATATCCCTGTACATACGCATTACCAATACTTCTTTTTGGTCATCTGGTAGTTCTTCTATGAGTCGACGTAAATCACATTCTACCTGATCCTTAATGATTTGTTTTTCTGCATTTAAAGCATTGTCACTTAGTACAGAAAAAATGCTAAATTCACCAGAATTATCAAATTTTGGCATTCTATTATTTTTTCTAAAGTGATCAATAACCAGATTATGAGAAATTCGCATTACCCATGGTAAAAATTTACCTTCCTCATTATACTTACCAAGTTTTAAATTCTTAATGACCTTGATAAATGCATCTTGAAAAATATCTTCGGTGATATCTCTATCAAATACTTTTGAATAGATAAAACTGTAAATTCTTTGTTTGTGTCTGTTTATTAGGGTTGAAAGAGCGCTTTCGTCTCCATCCATGTAGTTTCTAACTAAAACAGCGTCTGTGATAAGTTCGTGTCTCATAATTGTTACTTTATTGCAAAGAAAAAAATCTTAGCTTGGGGTTAAACTTTATAAAGTAATCTTATGAAATAGGCGTCTCTGTTTTAGTGAGTTATAAATCAAATATAACAACATTCATTCCGAATTTCCAAAAAAACACACTAAACTTTAACATTTTAATTGACAACAATCCATTTTATTTGATGAAATACTTATAGTATCTTTGCACATCTTAATTTCTTCAAAGTCCTATGAATACTAACATTTTAGACGTTAATCCTAAAAATAACATTATAATTAAGGGAGCGAAATTGCACAACCTAAAAAATATTGATGTTGTTATACCTAGACAAAAGCTTGTGGTCATCACAGGTTTGTCAGGTTCTGGAAAGTCTAGTTTAGCATTTGACACCTTATATGCAGAAGGACAGAGACGATATGTAGAAAGCCTTTCAAGTTATGCCAGACAATTTTTAGGTCGACTTAACAAGCCTAAAGTTGATTTCATTAAAGGTATCGCTCCAGCAATTGCTATAGAACAAAAAGTTAATTCAACTAATCCAAGATCAACTGTTGGCACATCTACTGAGATATATGATTATCTAAAATTATTATTCGCCAGAATTGGTAAAACCTATTCTCCTGTTTCTGGTAATCTTGTAAAAAAACACCGCACTAAAGATGTACTTGATTTAGTAAAATCTTTTGGTGATCGTGAAAAACTATTGCTACTATCACCTATCCTTCTTGAAGAAAGTAGAACGATGGAAGACAAATTAAAGGTCTTAAAACAGCAAGGTTATGCAAGAGTTCAACATAAAGAAACTGTTTTAAGAATTGATGATGCAGTAGAACAGAAATTAACCAAAAATATTTTTTTAGTTGTTGATCGTATTGTTGTAAAGCATGAAGATGATTTTTATAATCGTTTGGCTGACGCCATTGAAACAGCTTTTTTTGAAGGCAAAGGAACCTGTGTTATCGAATCACTTTCAGATAAAAAACGCGTTGAATTCAATAATAAATTTGAATTAGATAACATGGTTTTTTTAGAACCAAACGTACATTTATTTAGTTTCAATAATCCTTATGGTGCTTGCCCGAAATGCGAAGGTTATGGCGATGTTATTGGCATTGATAAAGATTTAGTTATACCAAATACAGGTCTATCTGTGTATGACAATGCTGTTTTTCCTTGGCGAGGTGAAAGTATGAGTTGGTATAGAGATCAATTGGTTAATAATTCACATAAGTTTGATTTTCCAATACACAAACCGTATTTCGAATTAACTCCTAAACAAAAACAATTGGTTTGGGATGGAAATGAGCATTTTGAAGGATTAAATTCTTTCTTCTCTGAGTTAGAATCTAAAGCATATAAAATTCAGAATAGAGTAATGTTGTCGCGTTACAGAGGAAAGACAAAATGCAGTGTGTGCAGTGGAAAACGACTTCGAGAAGAGGCTAATTATGTAAAAATTGCCAATACAACCATTACAGATTTAGTAGAAATGCCTCTTGACAAACTCGTGAACTTCTTTAATCAATTAGAATTAAATGATCACGATACTACCATTGCAAATCGTTTATTGAAAGAAATTAAAAATAGACTATCTTTCTTAACTAATGTAGGATTAGATTACCTCACGCTAAATAGAAAATCGAATACACTTTCTGGAGGAGAAAGCCAACGTATAAATCTAGCAACTTCTTTAGGAAGTAGTTTAGTTGGTTCGATGTACATACTCGATGAGCCAAGTATTGGTCTTCATCCTAAAGATACTCAGAAATTAATTAAGGTCCTTAAAGCGTTACGTGATTTAGGAAATACAGTAATTGTTGTTGAACATGATGAAGATATCATGCAAGCTGCTGATGAAATCATAGACATTGGTCCAGAGGCTGGTACTTTTGGTGGTGAAGTTGTAGCTACTGGAACCTTCAATGATATTTTAAATTCCACATCTTTAACAGCAAATTACTTAAATGGAGATTTAGAAATTGAAGTCCCAAAAACACGTAGAACTTCAAAGTATCATGTAGATATTGTAGGTGCTAGAGAACACAACCTTCAAAACATTGATGTTACGTTTCCTTTAGAAATGTTAACGGTAATAACTGGAGTCTCTGGAAGTGGAAAAAGTACTTTGGTGAAGAAAATTTTATTTCCAGCGCTACAAAAGAAACTTACAGATTTTGGTGATAAACCTGGTCAGTTTACTGAAATCAGTGGAAATTTCAGCAACATAAAACATATAGAATTTGTAGACCAAAACCCAATTGGAAGATCATCTCGTTCAAATCCTGTTACTTACATTAAGGCTTATGATGATATTAGAGCCTTGTATGCTAAACAAAAGTTGAGTAAAATCAGAAATTATCAAGCGAAACACTTTAGCTTTAATGTTGATGGTGGACGCTGCGAGACTTGCAAAGGTGAAGGTCAAGTGACAATTGAAATGCAATTTATGGCTGATGTTCATTTAACTTGTGAAACCTGTAACGGAAAACGCTTTAAAAAAGAAGTACTAGAAGTTAATTTTAATGGTAAATCAATTGATGACATTCTTAACCTTACTATTGATGACGCTATTTCTTTTTTTACAGAACACAATGAAACTAAAATTCAAAATAAACTTCAACCGCTTCAAGATGTTGGCTTAGGTTATGTAACTCTTGGTCAGAGTTCTTCTACTCTTTCTGGTGGTGAAGCACAAAGAATCAAATTAGCATCGTTCCTAGGCAAAGGTTCAAAAAGTGATAATGCTTTATTCATTTTTGATGAACCTACTACAGGTTTACATTTTCATGATATAAAAAAACTACTAACCTCTTTTCAAGCTTTAATTAGAAAAGGACACTCTATTATAGTTATTGAGCATAATATAGACCTCATTAAATGTGCAGACTTTATTATTGACTTAGGTCCAGAAGGTGGAGAACGAGGCGGACAATTAATTGCTCAAGGTACTCCAGAGGACATTGCTAAAAACAAATTATCTATAACTGGCGAATTCTTAAAAGAAAAACTAAACTAAGTAGCGAAAAAAGAGAATGCAGCTAATACTCCAAAGGCTGTAGGAATTACAAATAGTAAAAACACGAATGTTATTACACCGCTTTTAATCCAAGTTAAAAACCAATGTTGTCTGTAAAATTTAATTAAAGCAATTAAAAAATAAAAATAAGTTGACATCACTGCTAGTAAATTTACCCAAAATGGAATTGAGTCGAATAGGTAATTAATTCCGAAAAGAATGCTAAACACTGTAAATAGAAACGAAAAGAAATAAAAACTGAAGACAAGGTGATACACATACCTACCCTTATTATTATAGAATATTTTTAGAATGAAAGCAAATAGAGGCAACAAGAAAAACATTGATATTGGAATACTATCAAAAAATGCTTGAACCATAGATCCAGCACCTTCACCTTCTACAAAAGCCAACCACCTTTTATACAATCGTTTCTCAAAAAAACTAGGGTTTTCCGACATACCCATTTCTTTATAAATAATTTCTTTATCAACACCTGCGGCAACTAGCGAATCAACTTTCTCTTTATTAAAACCCCATGATGACTTCACATTACCAGGTTTTGATGATTCAAATTTTATTATAGAATCTGCAATTTTTAAATCAGAATCTTTAAGTCCAATTATCTTTTGATTCTTTTTAAGAGGTTTCATTATATTTTCAATCTGAATGGAGTCTAAAGCTTGCTTTTGAATGGGGTCTAAGTTTTTATCAACAAATTCAGAATTAATCACTTTTTTATTGATTTCGTCTGCTTCTTTAACCCATTCTCTCGTACTGAAGGAAATTATAAAAAAGAATATCACAGATATAAACAAATACATTTGAGCAGGATGCAAATACAAAAGACGCTTTCCTTGAAGAAACTTCTGAGCTAGATATCCTGGCCTAAACATCAAAGGCACGAAGCTTTTCAAGAAACGTGCATCAAATGAAAAATAATTACTAATTGTATTATAAAACAATACACCAATTGTTAATTCATCATTAGTTTTCTGTCCACAGTACGGACAAAACTCAAATGATTCTTCCAAAATTGTATCACAATTTTGACAAGGTGTAGGATCGTTTCCTGTAATTAGTGATTGATCTGTCATTTAAACTATTAGTTAGTATTATAAATGTAATAAAAAAAAAGTTTTACAGATTAATGACTCCTTCTTGTTTAAACACTGAAAATCAATTATTTAAACTTTTGGCACGTATATTGGTTTAATCTAGGTATATCAAAAAGTTTCCAAATGAGTTGGAAACTAAGATAAAATCTAAAAACCTATAATTATGAAAAAGCAATTACTTTTTATTGCAACGATGTTACTAGGACTAACATCAGCATCAGGTACAACAGCAGGATATGCTGTTTCGAATGGGGAAGATTTTAATAATACACGTTATCGATTTGCTGAACCTATTGTGTTTATTGAACGAGGCGTAGAATTTTTAATTTTCCCAGATGGAAGTTTTGATTTCAACACAGAAATTGCAAACAATACGTCAACTGTATATTATAGAAGAAACACTAGACGTACTTCTGTTAATAGAACTTATGGAGCTCCAGGAACGGTGAACAGAACACACTACTCTACTCCTAGACCACGAGGCGTTATTATTACACATGACAATAATGGACAAGTACGACGAATCGGAAATGTATTTATTAACTATGACAGGGAAGGACGAATTAAACGTGCAGGATCAGTTTATATGAGTTACCAACGAGGAAATGGTCTATTAAAACAAGTTGGTGGTTTGAGAGTAAATTACAATCGTTGGGGAGAAATTGTTCATATTTCAGGTATTGTAAATCATTTTAATGCAAACTTAAATTGCAGTATTAACACTGGATATACTGAATCTAATGATATTGACTTTAATGACATAGATCACTACGACGAAGATTTTTACTATTACAGAAAAAATGGAGAAATTAAAAAGAGTAAAAAAATAAAAGGTTAAGAGTTCATCCCGATACTAACATGAACTTATATAATCCCAAAGTGCTTCCCCAAGCCTTTGGGGTTTTTACATATTAGATTTTAATTTCTGAAGATTTTTATTTTTTCTAAACGCTTTGTAATGTTTACAATACTTAGTGTGATAATTATGCTTGCCAATAAAATCAATTTGTAGTTCATTCCATTTATCTTTTGTGAGCTTTGGATTGAAGTATTTTAGTTCTTTATAAAGTAAATCACTTACAGAATCAAAATGCTTTGTTGCTAGATATTCTAAATCTGCATCAGCTAAAATTTCTCCAAGATGATTTGTTGGGTTTTGAGGTACTTTGGTAGCCATTATTACTTCACAAATAATATCTATATCAACTTGAGAATAACCAAAAGATTTTAGGTCTTTTGCTGCAATTTTACAACTTTCCTCTTCATGACCTTCACGGGTTTTAACAAATCCTACATCATGATATAGTGCAGCAATTTTAAGAAGTTCTATTTCTTTTGCTGATACCTTTTCTTTTAGAGCAATGTGCTGAGCTTTTTTAATTACATACAAAGTATGAGGAATACCATGATAATATAACTGAGGCGAAAGTCCTTCCTCAAGAAAAATTATGACATGCTTTTTTATACGATTAAAACTAAGTTTCATTTATAATTATAATGCTTTGAAAGATAAGTCTTTTTCTGAATAACTTGATCTACAAATCGATTCTATTCATTTAAATACAAAAAACTCAATATCAACCGTTTAAGACATATGAATTGTTTTTGGCATGCTAATTGATTTACAATAAATGTAACTATAAATCCTTTACAATTATGAAAAAATTAATTTTACTTATGACTGTTTTGTTCCTTGGAGGGACTTCAGTTTTCGCAACCAACAACATATCAAACAACTTTGTTAGAGGTTATGGCAATTCTTTCATTTTTGTTGAGAATGGTATTGAATTTTCAATCTTTCCTGATGGTCAATTTGATTTCTATATGCAGAATTATGGTCCAGAAGTAAGTGTTGGAGTAAATGCTCCAGGAGTTTCAATAAGCTTTAACTCTGGTTATAATTACAATCCTTATGTACAATACGACGACTTTGGCGCTATTGTTCAGATAGAGAACACACCTGTATTCTATGATTATTATGGACGTGTGACACAGGTAGGTAACGTTAATATTAATTACAATAGTTGGGGTCGTATCGCACGTGTAGGTGGCTTATTTGTACACTATAATAACCACAGAAATTTTTCACATTATACAGGCTTTATAAATATATATAATAGAGCTTATGTATATAGACCATGGCACAACTATTATGTAATTCCTCCTGTAAATTTTTGTGTTGTGTATGCTAGACCTTACAGACAGTATTATACACCAATTAGACACACATACTATAGACCTTACAGAGACAATTACAGACAACCTGTAAGAGTTAATAGTCGTCGTAACACGGTTGCTACAACAGGAAGAAGAGGAAATAGCATAAATACAAGATATCGTCAAGAAGCAGTTACAAGAGGCAACACCTCTTCAAGATCAAATACAAGAGCTACGGCTTCAAGGAATAATACTACGAGTTCAAGTATTAGAAATAATACTAATAGAAGTAACGATAGAGCTTTAACATCTAGAACAAATACGACACGAAATTCTAATATTAGAGGAGCGTCAAATTCTTCAAGAACTAACGACAGGGCTGTTACAACAAGAAGTAATTCAAACATCAGAAGCACTAATAATACAAGTCGAAATAGTACTAGAGCAACAAATTCTAGAAAAAATGTGACCAGAAACAATACTTCTGTGTCTAATAATAAAACAAACACTAGAACAATTAGAAATAATACGTCTGTTAGAAAACCAAAAACCTCTAACACTCGTATATCTAATAACAATAGAAGCTCAAGAACAAGTAAAGCTAAAAAAGCAAGTTCGAGAACAACTCAAAATCGTTCAGCTTCAAGAAGTAAAAGAACTCGATAAGTTCGAAAGATTATAAACTTTTGGTTGGTTAGTGGAACGTCCCGTAAGAGTATGCCTTAAAGCACCTTATGGGATTTTCCCATTTTAGACTATTGATATACTGAATTATTTAAGTTTGAAATATTTTTTAAACATTTCATTAATGTCATCTGAAACGTTTAGCCTGAATATAAAAAATGCATATACTACTCCAATTACTATAGATTTTAATACAATATTTAGGTAAGCATTAAACGGAAATTCCCAGAAATAAAAAGCAATTACACAAAGTATAAGCAGAATAGAAATCTTAAAAGTTTGTTTTGTAAATGGTAACATATTAAACTTTGCTTTTACAAAAAAAATCTTAATTGTATTATACAATAACACCGCAATTAATGTTGCTAATGCAGAGCCATCTATTCCATACAAAGGAATTAAAACCATATTGAGCAGAACTGCGCTAATTGCCAGAACTACTCCAAACACAAGAACCATTCTATAGTAATCGCTATTAAATAAAATAGCATTATTATTTCCTAATAGATTATCATAAAGCTTAGCAATACTAATCAAAAAAACAACGGTTATTCCTCCAGAAAACTCCTCAGGAATAATATGGTACAATTGATTAATATTTAAAACAATTAAAAGAAAGATAAAACCACTAATAATATACAGTGTTAGCGAGCTACGTTCGTATAAATCATGAAGTTCTTCTCTATTATTATCATTGATAAATTTAGCCGTTAATGGCATCATAATTTGATGCATAGCACGTTGAGGTACAGCGATTACCATCGCTATAAATACCGCTACACTATAATAAGCAACTTTCTCAATTTCAATATAATTATTAAGCATAAACTTATCAATGTCTAAAATCATAGTCGCAATAGATCCAGCAATAATAATTAAACTTGAATATTTCAATATTGAACTTATTTTATCAATCCTGTAAAATCTAAATACAGGAAGCCTGACATAAAAAGCATTAATCAACATTAGAAACATCCTTAATACATAAACACCTACCAAACCAACAAGAAATTGCTCTACAGTAATCCAACTAAAATACAAAGCGAATAACAAAATCATTACACCTACTCTATGAAACACCTCTTTCATAAAATTTCCAAATACAGTTTTCATTTGCACTTTAACCCAAGCAAAAAACACTTCAAAGTAAGCCATTGCTAAAGCAGTTATAAAGATGTACCAGAGGTAGTTACCAACAATACTGTTTTTTTGAGTGAGCCAACCAGCAATAGTTTCATATCCAATATAACCTATAAAACCAATTGGAATCGTCAAGGCTAAAGGCAAAAACAACATTAAAGTCATAAAACTATTAAGAGAGTTTTTTGTTTTAAATGTTGAATAAAATTTAATAATTGTATTGTGAACACCAAATGCCATTAAAGGCATCATAATATTTGCAGTAGACAATATATAAGCGACCAAGCCATAGTAAGTATCACTCATAAATTCTGTGTAAAGAAATAAGGTGTTAATAGCACCAAGTCCAAACCCAAGATAAGTGGTAATTGTGTTTTTAAAAGACTGGTTAATAACGATTCCCATAAATTTAAAATTCTAAACTTTTAAAGCTTATGTTTCACTAAATCTGCAAGTGATTTTGTTAGTTCTTTTCTACTATATTGTTTTAAACCTAATGCATTTACAGTTAATACATCTGATTTATATGCTTCAAAATACGATAAAATCTGTGATTTGATAGCTTGCTTTTGATTGTAGTAAAAATAGCGACCAGTATTTGTTGATTTTAAAATAGTTTCTACATCAGAGTCTTCTGGACCAAGAGCTATTATTGGAGTTCCAGACACCATATACTCAAACAGTTTTCCAGGAATAATAACTTTGGTATCTTCAGAATCAATTTCAATAAGTAACAACAATTGCGAACTCATTTGCGCTTCAATAGCTTCTTTATGTGACACATAACCTAATGTATTTACATGGTTAGAAAGTCCGAATTGTTGAAGTGCTTTAATTACATCATCACTAACGACTCCAATTAATTGCAACCGAAATTCTTCAGAGAATAATTCATTTTCATTAATTAATTCACCTAAAGCCTCCCATAATTGTATTGGATTTCTTTCTGAAAGTAAAGACCCAATATGTGCCATTGTAAACAAAGCATCTTTCTTAGGTCGTTTAATCTTATGATTATCATAACCATTAGTAATTACTGAGATAGGCTGATTTGTTTTTGAAGTAAATTCTTTTTTAGTGTTAGCACTAGTTACAATAATTTGGTCTGCTGACTGAAGCACTTCTGTTTCTAACATTTTATGTTTTTCTGCAGAAGAATTACTTAACTTTAATTTTTTATGATAACCAATTGTTGTCCAAAGATCTCTAAAATCAGCAAGCCATTTGATATTATGCTTTTGCTTTAATTGAAGTCCGATTAGATGCAAACTATGAGGTGGACCAGTAGTAATAATGGTATCTATCTTTTGTTTTAGGATATAATTTGAAAGAAAAGATACTGAAGGTTTTACCCAATTTTTTCGAGCGTCAGGGATAAAGAAATTACCACGAACATAAAGAAGTAATTTTTGAATAAATGTTTGTTTTTTCTGTTTTGGAATAACACCTGAACTAATTTGTTTAGCATTTCTTTTAGACAATATATTAGCAAAACGATAAGGCTCACTTATAGGTTGCTTTATAATGGTCATGGCATCTGAAACTTCACTAATTAAACTTTCATCTATTATAGGATAATTCGGATTTTCAGGACAATACACAATAGGTTCTACATCAAATTCCGGAAGATATTTTACAAATTTTAACCATCGCTGTACTCCTGGACCTCCAGCTGGTGGCCAATAGTAAGTGATAATGAGTATCTTCTTTTTCATAACTAACAAAAACTTGCTTTAATTTCACTATACGCAACAACAATAGCCATCATCGGTATAACTGAAATACTAATAGAATAACATGTATGATAATATTGATTTTGTGAATCCCATTTATTTTTAACCCAAATCCCATCAAGTGTGTCTTTTCTATGTAAATGATAAGGTTCTTTTTTAAAAATATGTTTAAAAAAAATGGTAATCCCTTTTATCAGAAGCAAAGTAATAAAAGGAGAGAACGTTAAAAGGGAACATTGATAACTACATAGATAATTCCAATTTAATAACTCAAACATCACACCTATCCATCCAACAAAAAAAGTAATCTTCAAAAACCTCTTAAAAACTGTTTCATTTTTTAAGTCCTCAGAGAATAATAGAATCAAAAAGCTAAAAATCACATACATGATAATTAACATAAAAAAATATACTTCTGAAAGTGTCATTTTGTTTTAATTACTACTTTCGTCATTATTTTTAAACTCAAAATAAAGTCCTCCAATAAGTAATAAACCAAACAATATTGAACTGGCTAAAGCAATTGTGCTGCCCTTTTTAACCACTTTAGGTTCAAATTTAAATTCAATCTGATGTTCTCCTGGTGGTAACTTTAAGCCACGTAACACATAGTTCACACGCTCTATAACGCCTTCTTGTCCATCAATTGTTGCTTTCCATCCGTTTCCATAATACATTTCAGAAAACACAGCAAATCCTTCATTAACGTTTGAAGACTTGTATGTTAAGTGATTCGGCTTGTAATTTTCTAAAGTAATCCTAGATGTTGAATCAACTAAGTATTGTTGCGTTGATAATCTTTCTGAAGTTGTAATTGCTTTAATACTTGTATTTAGACTATCTAATAACTTTATTTCTTCATTAGCAGAATTCACTTTTTCTAAGGTTCTTA
This sequence comes from Psychroserpens sp., assembly GCF_045105015.1. Classification (GTDB taxonomy): domain Bacteria; phylum Bacteroidota; class Bacteroidia; order Flavobacteriales; family Flavobacteriaceae; genus Psychroserpens. The sequence continues at coordinate 15,508 of NZ_JBGCCX010000055.1, read as the reverse complement.
CGAACCAAGCATTCCCATTTGCATCCTCATTAACGTAAGGAAACACTTGTCCTTGTTCTTCAGCAATAATATATTTAGTATTGAGCATATTCAACACATTCATGTTATTTCTTGCGATATGAAAATCATACAATTCATCAAAACGTTTCAATTTAGCTGCATGATATCCATTTAATGAATTATGAAAATAAGCAGCTTTAGCTGGTGCTCTACTGCCTTCAGAAGATATATCTAAAACTCTAAAATGATCTTTATCCTGAAGAATTTCTTTATCGGCTGCATTAGCCTGGTAAGGTTTATTAACTTTAATAGCAGATACAAAATTATCATTGTTTACATAGCGTCTATCAACACCAACTAAATCAAATAAGATCAAGGCTGCAAATAGGACTACAACGATATTCTCTGAAATCTTTTTTCTTAAGAACATAAATATTGTTCCAGCAGACAGTAACACTAAACTAAGTGTCCGTAAAGTGTCTTGAGTAAAAAAAGTTTTTCGATCTTCTCGCAAAGCATCTACAAAAGCTTCACCATACTGACCATAGGCTTGTCTATAGTAGCCATCGTTAGCACCAACAAAATCAAATGCGCCTTTGAATACTAAAAACGCCAAAGCTAATCCTCCTGTTATAATTGCTGAGAATTTCAATGCCTTCATTTTATCTTCATCCTTTACATATTGATTAAATAGACGCGATAATCCAAAAATTGCAAGTACAGGAATACATAATTCTAATATCACTTGTATTGAGCTTACTGCTCTAAATTTGTTGTAAAGTGGCACATAATCAATAAAGAAATTGGTTATAAACGCAAAAGGTTCACTATCACCATAAGATAAAATAAGTGAAAAAACGCTTCCACCAACAAGCCACCATTTTAATCTGCCTTTTACCATGAATAATGCAAAAACAAACAAAAATAAAATTACTGCACCAACATAAGCAGGAGCCTCAACTATGGTTTGTTCTCCCCAATATGTAGGTGTGTTTTTTGTTTCGTTTAGAGCCTCGATTGGACTAGCTCCAATATTTGAATAAAATTTATACGATGCAGAATCTTTACCAACATCTTCTCCACTACCTCCTCCTAAGAATCTGGGTATATATAAGTTAAACGTTTCTAAAAGTCCGTAACTGTATTCAGTGATATAATCTTTACTCAAGCCAGAAGTAATAACTTTTGATGACCCATCAGGATTTATAGTTAGCTCACTTTGACCACGTGTACTCTCTTTCACATACTCTTGAGTAGCCATGACATTTGTGGCATTTAAAGCTACCGCAAGGATTGCTGCTATAGATAATAATCCAACTGTTTTGAAGAAATGAGTTAGCATCTTTTTCCTGTAAGCATCGATAAGATAAGCGACACCTAATATGATAACCAATAACATAAGGTAATACGTCATTTGGAAATGATTTGCACAAATCTCAAGACCTAATGCTACAGTGGTTAATAAGAAACCAATAATATATTTTTCTCGGAATGCGAGTACAATTCCACTCAATACTAAAGGCATATATGCAATTGCATGTGCTTTACTATTATGACCAACACCAAGTATGATTATAAGATAAGTTGAAAAGCCAAATGCTAAGGCTCCAACTCCAGATAATCGATATTCAACTTTTAATGAAAGTAACAGTATATAAAAACCTAAAAAATAGACAAATAAATAATCTGCTGGCCTTGGTAAAAAACGAAGCGACAAGTCTAATTTCTTAATATAATTATGTGGATATTTAGCACCTAACTGATAGGTAGGCATACCTCCAAAAGCACTGTTTGTCCAATAAGTTTCTTCACCTGTTTTGACTTTAAAATCTTTCTGCTGTTGTGCCATACCAATATAATGCTTGATATCGCTTTGAAAAATTTGTTTTCCTTTTAAAACCGGACTAAAATATGCTAGAGAAACTACCACAAAACCAATTAATATAAATAGGTGTGGTAGGCATTTTTTTAAAGATAATGGCATGAATTCTAATTAATCAATGAAGTCGAAATTTACTCAATTTCTTCGTAATCTACGTACTCACCAACATTTTTATCTGAAGTTTTCTGCCGTTGAGGAACTTTATCTATTACCGTTTCACCTTCCTTTTGACTTGGATTTTGGCATTGTTGTTGCTGTTGGAACTGTTCCCCAAATTTTTGTTCCATCTTTTTAGACATATAACGCATAAGATAAGGCGCAAAAAGTCTCGACAGAATCTTGATTCCATAATATATTAATAGAATGATTAAAATCGTTCTAAAAAACCCAACAAATGATGCTGTTTGTAACATGAAAAGATATTTACACAAATATATAATTATATGTATTTAAAAACAGTTATATATACTTAAAAAAAATATAAAATCTCTATATTTGAATTAAATCAAAAGCCTATGAATTTTCTTAAAGCATTCCTGACATTTCTTCTTGTTTTTTATAGCCAATTTATTTTTGCACAATACACAGAAGTTATTAATTCTAACAGACCAGGAGTTTCTAGAAGTGCTTTTTCAGTAGGAACAAATGTAGCGCAGTTAGAAGTTGGACCATATATAGTTAAAGAAACACACACACCTCTAAACTATGAAGTTTCAGGTTTTGGAGTTGATTTTGCTGCACGTTATGGACTGTTGTTCGAAGAGTTAGAAATCAATATTGAAGGGATTTACCAAAACGATACCAGAACCGATAATAGAGGTCTTGTAGCATTTGAAGATAAACGTTCAAATTTCAAAAGCTTTGCTATTGGAGCAAAATACCTAGTTTACGATCCCTATAAAAATGCTGGAGAAGAGAAACCTAATTTATACAGCTATCACGCTAATAAGACATTTAAATGGAAATCTTTAATTCCTGCTGTAGCAGTATATGCTGGAGCAAATTTTGATTCAAAAGATAATTCTTATTTGCCTCCTGAGATTGAAGGCTTTAGTCCTAAAGTAATGATTGCCACTCAAAATAACTTTTCTGGTGGCTGGGTATTTATTATGAATTTAATAAAAGATAGGATTGGTACTGATTTTTCAGAATTTCAATATATATTAACCCTTACTCACTCTTTCAATCCACAATGGGTGATTTTTGCGGAAACACAAGGGATTGATAGTGAATATTATGCTGATAATTTATTTCGCTTTGGTGGCGCTTATTTGTGGAGTAAAGACTTTCAACTTGATACTGCCTTGACTTTAAATACAAAAGACACACCATCAGTTTTTAGTGTAAATTTCGGACTTTCATATCGTTTAGATTTCCATAAAGACAAAGAAATTGATAACGGAAATTCAAAAAAAGATGCTGATAAGCGAAAGCCAAAAAAGAAAAAGAAGAAAAAAAAGAAAAATGATGATGTTGATTTTGACGACGACGGAAGCCTTTAAGAAAAATTATCTATGATTACGGTTAAAGAAATTTATTCTAAAAGCGAATTAAAACAATTTGTAAAATTCCCTTTCAAACTATACAAAGGTTCAAAAAACTGGGTGCCTCCTATTATTAGTCAGGAGCTACAAACCTTTGACAAAAAAAAGAATCCAATTTTTCAAGATGCAGAAGCACGTTTTTTTCTTGCTTATAAAGATAATGCCATTGTAGGGCGAGTTGCAGCTATTATAAACTGGCTTGAAGTAGATGGACAAAACCAAAAGAAAATGCGCTTTGGTTGGTTTGATTTTATTGATGATTTAGACGTTTCTAAAGCGTTATTAAATGAGGTCGAAAACATAGGAAGAGAAAATAATTTAGAGTATACCGAAGGACCTGTAGGTTTTTCTAATTTAGATAAGGTTGGTATTGTTACTGAAGGATTTGATGGCATTGCTCCTATGGTCACATGGTATAACCATCCTTATTATGTAAAGCACTACGAAGCTTTGAATTACAAACCTGAAAAATCGTATGTAGAAAGTGTATTTCCGTTTGAAAATGTAAAACCAGAATTTTTTGCAAAAGCTCAAGAGTTAATTAAACGCCGTTACAAATTAAAAGCGTTAAAATTTACTAAGACTGAAGAAGTCATGCCTTATGCAGATAAGATGTTTGATTTATTTAATGAAAGTTACGCTTCGCTTTCTTCATTTGTAAAGATTACTGATATCCAAAAAGAATATTTCAAGAAGAAATTCATCAGCTTTATTAATCCTGAATACATCAAATTTGTTGTTGATAAAAACGACGAGCTCATTGGTTTTGCTATCGTTATGCCTTCATTTGCTAAAGCATTACAAAAAGCTAGCGGCAGATTATTTCCTTTCGGTTTCAGGCATATTTTAAAAGCAAAAAAGAATAGCAAGGATGCCATTTTTTACCTTATAGGAATTCATCCTGATTATCAGAATAAAGGTGTTCATGCTGTAATATTTAACGAATATTACGAGATATTTACTGAAAAAGGTATTAAAAACTGCTATAGAACTCCAGAATTAGAGGACAATGAAGCAATTCAAAAAATTTGGAAGCATTTTAATCCAACCGTCTTTAGACGTAGAAAAACGTTTAGAAAAAATCTTTAATTTAAGTTAAAAAGACACATTGATAGTTGCAATTTAATACTTTTGAAATATGTCAATACTCACCAGAACATTATATCTTACACTATTTCTAATAGGATTTTCTCATTTTAGTAGCAATGCACAAGATTTGGCAGTAGTCAAATATAAAGGTGGAGGTGATTGGTATAGTAATCCTACTGCTTTGCCCAATCTAATTAATTACTGTAACGCAAATATTAATACCAAAATAAATCCAAATCCAGAAACAGTTGATATTGGTAGTATTGATATTTTCCAGTTTCCTATGTTGCATATGACTGGTCATGGCAATGTTTTTTTTAGTGACAACGATGCTGAAAATCTTAGAAATTATTTAATCTCTGGAGGTTTTCTTCATATTGATGATAACTACGGAATGGAACCTTATATCAAAAAGGAATTGAAAAAAGTGTTTCCAAATCAAGAACTTATCGAATTACCAGCTTCACACAAAATCTTTAATATAGCATATCCTTTTACTGATGGTTTACCTAAAATACATGAACATGATGGAAAACGACCTCAAGCTCTTGGCATATTTCATGAAAGCAGATTGGTATTGCTTTTTACTTTTGAAAGTGATTTAGGAGACGGCTGGGAAGATCCTGAAGTACATAACGATCCACCAAGTGTAAGAGAAAAAGCATTACAAATGGGAGCTAACATTATCAAATATGCTTTTGAAAACTAAGTTATCTAATGAAAAAGCAAAAATCCATTACTAAATTTTTAGCTGTATTAATCACAGTTTTTTTTACTTTTCAATCTTTACCTGAGATTAACGCACATTCACATTCCACTGGTTTTTCAAATTTCCACAACTATTCAAATACAAGCGGATTTTCATGTTTTTTTATCGGAATTCCAATGCATATGACTTATGAATGTGGAAAAACATTCCATTTATAAAATGCAACTCGACCACTACGCTTCAAAATTTTCAAAACGCACATTTCCTATTACTTTGATTTGTGAAAACGTCACAAACGCACCAAATGTGGGTAGCTTGTTTAGAACAGCCGATGCTTTTGGTGTAGAAAAACTCATTTTATGTGGAGACACTATCCCTCTAGGAAGAAAAATGACAAAAACATCTAGAGCTACTGAAAAATATGTAAACTTTGAGATTAATGATAACGCTTCAGAAGTTATAACAGAACTAAAAAATAAAGGCTATCAAATAATTTCACTAGAAATAACAGATGTAAGCCAACCAATACATAAATTTAAGTTTTCAAAAACGAAACCAATTGCACTTATTATTGGGGATGAAAATTTTGGTGTATCTGAAATGATATTAGATGTATCAGATGTTATTATTCATCTAGAAATGTTTGGTCAAAATAGTAGTATGAATGTTGTTCAGGCAACTTCTGTTGCTTTATATGAAATTACAAAGCAATTCTTGTAAGAGTTTTATATCTTTAAATCATGAATTCAAAAATTATAGCCAACGGCATCCTACGAGCTTTTGCCATATTAATTGGAATTAGCCTTGTGTTATTCTTTTTATATAAGATTCAATCTGTCATAATTTATATTGCTATTGCTGCTGTAATTTCACTTGTTGGGCGACCAATTGTCTTGTTTTTGAGAAAAAGATTGAAATTCAATAATACAATTGCAGTTATTGTTACAATGTTCCTATTTATAGGTTTACTGCTTGGTTTGATTAGACTATTCATCCCTTTGGTGGTAGAACAAGGTCAAAATTTATCACTTCTTGATATAAATGAATTGCAACAAAATGCTGAAAGCCTTTACTCAGAAATCACAACTTATTTTGATTTAAGAAAAGTTGATGTAGAGCAATCTATTAAAGATTCTGGATTGCTCTCAAAACTAGACTATTCAATTATTCCAAACTTTTTAAATTCGTTCATAGGTGGCTTAGGAGAATCTCTTATCGGTTTATTTTCAGTTTTATTTATTTCATTTTTCTTTTTAAAAGACAGTCGACTCTTTGAAAATGGCATCATTACTTTTATTCCTGATTCTAAAGAATCTCGTTGGAAGAATTCTTCTGAAAAAATAAAAGATCTGCTTTCAAGATATTTTGTTGGATTAATTTTTCAAATTTTAATTCTCTTTGTTATTTATACTATTGTTCTTCTAATCTTTGGAATAGATAACGCTATCGTTATTGCTTTTTTGTGTGCTTTACTAAATCTTATTCCTTACGTAGGACCATTAGTGAGTGGTATTCTAATGATCGTTTTGACCATGTCAAGCAACTTAGGTGAAAACTTTAGTGAAGTCATTTTACCTAAAACAACTTATGTGATGATCGGTTTTATTATTGCTCAATTGGTTGATAATTTTTTCAGTCAGCCATTTATATTTTCAAAAAGTGTAAAGTCCCATCCACTTGAAATATTTTTAGTCATCATTATCGCAGGATTATTATTCGGAATCATAGGAATGATTGTAGCTGTTCCTACTTATACTGCAATTAAGGTGATTCTGAAAGAGTTTCTTTCAGAAAATAAAGTTGTTAAAAGTCTAACTAAAGATATTTAATTTCTTTGAATGTAAATATCATACATAAAGAGGTTCAAGCATATATTAAGTTGCATTTGAATGATGATATAACAAAATTATTACTCCAAGGCAAATGCATTAATAATGTCAACTCAAAAGCTCTAGTAGAACAAATTGAAGCCAAACGAAAAAGTAAAAGTAAACTACCCACATGGTTTAATACAAAAGGTATTTATTTCCCTAACAAAGTAAATATTGAGCAAACATCTTCTGAAATTACAGCTGAGTATAAGTCTGAATTGATTTCTGGAAATCAGATAATAGATATAACAGGCGGATTTGGTATTGATTGTCATTATTTTTCAAAACGATTCTCAAAGGTGATACATTGTGAAATTAATAGCGAACTTTCACAAATAGTGGCCCATAACTCAGAATTATTGGAGACACATAATATTGATACCATCCATACCAACGGAATTGAGTATTTGAAATTTAGCACTGATATTTTTGATTGGATATATATAGATCCATCACGACGACATGACGAAAAAGGTAAAGTATTTTTTCTTCAAGATTGTTTGCCTAACGTCCCTGATAATCTAGATTTATTATTTTCTAAAACAGATCAGATCATGATAAAAACAGCTCCTCTTTTAGATATTTCAATTGGATTAAAAGAATTAAAACACGTAGAATCAATACACATTATTTCTGTAAAAAATGAAGTAAAAGAGTTATTGTGGATTTTAAAAAAAAGATATGATGATGTTGTCAATATTCATGCTATAAATCTGAATCAAAACTTTAAAGAAAAAAATAAATTTACTTTTGATCTTAATGAAGAGCAAGAATCTAAACCAACCTTTAGCAAACCTCTTTCCTACTTATATGAACCAAATGTAGCCATATATAAAGCTGGTGCCTTTAAACTTGTATCCTCAAAACTAAGAGTCGACAAATTACATAGCAACAGCCATTTATACACCTCTAAACAACTTATAACATTCCCAGGAAGACGATTTAAAATAGACAAAGTCATCCGTTACAATAAGAAACTCATAAAAAAAGAGTCACTTAAAAAGGCAAATATTACAGTTAGAAACTTTCCTGAAACAGTACAACAAATTCGAAATAAAACTGGCATTAAAGAAGGAGGCCAAAATTACCTTTTCTTTACTACGAATCTTACAGATGAAAAAATTGTTGTCTTTTGTTCTAAAGTTGATTAGGTACGTCTGTATCTAACTGATTGTTCATATCAATTTCAACTTCATAAATCATACAGTTTCCCATATCGATTTTTATTTCTTTCGTAGAAGTTGAAGTACTAACAACAAATGTAGTCATACCATCAGGAAAAGTTAAATCTGAAGAAACATCTCCTGCAGGAACTCCGTAAGCATGTGTCATTAAAAGTCCGAATTGATCAAATACTTCAAGATTTGCTGGCACTAAACTATTATTAGTCAGAATAGCCTTTGGATCTTGATTAGCACATTGAATAGCAGGTGCGTCAGAATTCGTTACTTCTTGAGATAATAATTCATTGTTTTGTACTGTATCAGCTGAATCAACTGTACAGTTATAACATGTAGACATTACAATTGCAAAAGCAATTGTCTTAAGTAGGTTTTTCATTGGTTTGGGGTTTAATGAAAATTATAATGCAAATGTAGATTAAAAAAAGACATAAACAAAAGAAATCATCGATAAAATGTATTTTTTGTTCGACAAAGCGCAGCTGGTTACATAATTCATCATTAGCACATACACCTGATATTATCAAAAACAAAAAAGACTTAACAATAATGTTAAGTCTTTTTGTGAGCCCTGAAGGATTCGAACCTTCGACCGCCTCCTTAGAAGGGAGGTGCTCTATCCAGCTGAGCTAAGAGCCCTTAACTCTAATTTTGTCGGAGTGGCAGGATTCGAACCTGCGACCTCCGCGTCCCAAACGCGGCGCGATAACCGGGCTACGCTACACTCCGATGGTTATCTTAAATAAATTTCTAATGAAATTAGCGGAGAGACAGGGATTCGAACCCTGGGTACCTATTTCTAGGTACGACGATTTAGCAAACCGCTCCTTTCGGCCACTCAGGCACCTCTCCTTTTGTATATGAACTTTGCAATAAATTGCGGATGCAAATGTAACTTATCATTACAAAGAACGCAACTATTTTTTTAAGTTTTTTATCAAAAATTTATTCTGGGTATTCTATTCTAAGATGGAATATGTTGGCTAACTTGGTTTTAAGTACTTTCTTAATAGATTGTATTTCTTTAAATGTAATATTTGCATTTAAAAATTGTCCATCATCCATTTGCTTTGCTATTATCGATTCAACAAACTTATCAATTTTAGTTGATGAAGGCTCTTTTAAACTTTTAGAAGCTGCCTCTACACTATCACACATCATAAGTATAGCCGTTTCTTTACTGTAAGGTCTTGGTCCAGGATACCTGAAATCGTCTTCATTAACGCCATCTCCAAGTTCCTTTTCCTTCATATAAAAATAATACACCATACTTGTACCATGATGAGTTCTAATGAAATCAATCACACGATCTGGCAAATTGTTCTTTTTGGCAATTTCTATACCATCTATAACATGATCTATGATTATTTTTGCACTTTCTTTAGAAGATAATTCATCATGAGGATTAATACCTGTAGCTTGGTTTTCTGTAAAATATGTAGGAGACTTCATCTTACCAATATCATGATATAGAGCCCCAACTCTAACTAGCATAGCATTTGCTCCAATTTCATTAGCTGAAGCTTCAGCTAAGTTTGCTACATTTAATGAATGATGAAAAGTGCCTGGAGCTTTATTAGATAATTCTTTCAAGAGTTTCGTATTAGTGTCCGAAAGTTCTAATAGCGACACATCAGAAACTAAACCAAACAGTTTTTCATATATGTAAATCAACGGTTGAACAAAGAGTGTTGCCAATCCACACAAAATAAAAAGTCCGAAAGTTTCTAACTTAAGGTTTGTAATATTTCCTTCGTGAATTACAAAAAAAGCAAAATAAGCAATGATATAAATTAATGTAATTTGACCAACAGAAATAAATAGATTTGCTCTTTTATATAATTCAGAAACCGTTAGTATCGTAACTATTCCAGCAATAATTTGAAGGAACATATACTCATAACTATTTGGCACTATAAACCCTAGTAGCAATACTGTAAGTACATGAGCAAACAAACCGAGTCTAGCATCAAAAAAAGCCTTTAAAACCAAGGGTAAAATACACAATGGAATCACATAAACTTGTTTAGAATTATAATTAATAATTAAAGTTGTCAATAAAATCATCAATAAAATATTGAAGAAAATAAAGGTTACTTTGGTGTTATCTAAAAACACATCAATTCTATACTTTCGTAAAAAAAGTAACAACATTAAGAGCGCTAGCGCTACTAATAAGGCATAAGCGAATATCACTAAATTATAATTAGAAGCATTCCAAACTTGAGATTCATATTCGGCCTCTAATGATTTCAATACATCATATTTATTGCCTTCAACTATTTCTCCTTTGGAAATAATTAAAGTTTCCTTTTCAATGCTACCTCTGACTTCAGAAATACTATTTAATTCCTCTTGTAGGGCATTTTCGGTAAGTGAGTTATTTAAAGAAATATTTGAAGAAACAATATCAAAAAACAATGAAATAAAGGTAGTCTCATAAGCACTTAACTCATTGTAAGTAAGAGCATCTTCGAGAATTGTTCGAAATTCGTCAATCTCTGTGAGCTGACCATAATTAGTTGTGGCGATTTGTTTTTGATTTTCAACTAAAATTATAGTCTTATCATCTAAATACTTATAATTTTCGTCAAGTACACCAAATTCATATAATGTTTCAAGAGCCGATTTACCTACTCTAAACAACACTTTCTTTTTTGGAATTGTATCCGAAAATGTTTCTTCAAACTGAATCTTATAATTTGTTAACACTTCAGTCTGAACTTTTGTATCAATATCAAAATAAATAGGACTTATTTCCTTTATGGCTTTCTCTTCATTTTGAATTTCATCTAAAGACTTTTTGATAGCAAAATCGAAAGGCGCGTATAAATTTTCAGATTGCCAAGGTTTTCCTTTATCAAAGTTATATTTAAACTTTCCACTTTTGGGAAATAGGTACACAATTAAAATGGTAGTACTCAAAAATAAAAGCACTTTATATAAAAGCGAATGATTTTTATACCATTTATTAATTAAGTCTTCCATATTGTGTATTAAGGAGTTACAAATACCATCATGTAATTGAATATTTGCATGTGTTTGTATTCATTCAAAAGTAATAAAATATAATAGATTAAACTTTTGATGTTATTAATTTGATAGCAAAAAATCTATTAAAATTGATTAATTTTACATCAAATAATTCAAAAGGTATAGAAATGAGTAAAGACGTCGTAATTGTTTCAGCAGCAAGAACTCCTATAGGAAGTTTTCTTGGAGCCCTTTCAACAGTTCCAGCACCAAAGCTTGGAGCTACTGCTATAAGAGGTGCTTTAGATAAAATAAACTTAAAACCAGAAATGATACAAGAAGTATTAATGGGCAATGTTGTTCAGGCTGGTACTGGTCAAGCTCCAGCTAGACAAGCTGCAATTTATGCTGGCATACCTGATACTGTTCCTTGTACAACAATAAATAAAGTTTGCGCTTCAGGGATGAAAGCTGTGATGCAAGCTACCCAATCGATTGCGTTAGGTGATGCAGATATTATTGTTGCTGGTGGAATGGAAAACATGAGTCTTATTCCGCATTATTATCATGCAAGAAGTGCGACCAAATTTGGTCCAGCTACTATGGAAGATGGTATGCAAAAAGATGGATTAGTTGATGCTTATGATAAAAACGCCATGGGAGTTTGTGCTGACGCTTGTGCAACAGAATATAATTTCTCTCGTGAAGATCAAGACGCATTTGCTATTCAGTCTTATAACCGTTCAGCTGCAGCTTGGGAAGCAGGAAAGTTTGACAATGAAGTTGTTCCTGTAGAAGTTCCACAACGTCGTGGTGATGCTATAGTTGTTGCTAAAGATGAAGAATATAGTAATGTTAGAATGGAAAAGATACCTGCATTACGTCCAGCTTTTACAAAAGACGGAACGGTAACTGCCGCAAACGCATCTACAATAAATGATGGTGCTGGTGCAGTGGTATTAATGAGTAGAGAAAAAGCAGATGAACTAGGTTTAAAACCCCTAGCTACTATAAAGAGTTATGCAGATGCTGCACATGAACCAAAATGGTTTACAACTGCTCCTGCAAAAGCTCTACCTAAGGCTCTTGACAAAGCTGGTGTTTCTATTGATGATGTAGATTATTTTGAATTTAATGAAGCCTTTTCAGTTGTTGGTCTTGCAAATATGAAAATCCTTGGACTTGATGACAGCAATGTAAACATTAATGGTGGAGCAGTATCATTAGGACATCCTCTTGGTTGTTCTGGTGTAAGAATTTTAATTACACTTCTTAATGTACTTGATCAAAACAATGCCAAAATTGGTGCTGCAGCTATTTGTAATGGTGGTGGTGGTGCTTCAGCAGTAGTTTTAGAACGCAATTAATCTATTTGAATGCAATACGGAATTTGTAATTTAAGCATAGTTCCTCTTAGAGTTGAACCCAGTGACACTTGTGAGTTAGTCTCACAAGTATTATATGGTGAAATTTTCAAAGTCTTAGAGCAACGTAAATCTTGGAGCAGAATTCGTTTAGCATTCGATAAGTATGAAGGTTGGATTGATAATAAACAATATTTAGAAATTACAGAAGACGATTATAAGTCTATAAAAAACGAAAACCACATACTTTCAAGTGATTTAGTTGAATATATTGAAGACGAACATCAACAATTATCTACAATTCCACTAGGAGCTTCTTTGAATGGATTAGAATTATTAAAGCAAAGCTTTGATGGAAATAAGACCTCTGTAAAACAGCCAAAACAAAACCTGATAAAGACAGCTTTTATGTATTTAAATGCACCTTATCTTTGGGGAGGAAAAACACCTTTTGGTATTGATTGTTCTGGTTTTACGCAAATGGTATACAAACTGAATGGTTATAGTTTACTAAGGGATGCATCTCAACAAGCAACACAAGGAATAGCACTAAGTTTTATTGAAGAAAGTGAACCTGGAGATTTAGCCTTTTTTGACAATAGTGAAGGACAGATTATTCATGTTGGTATCATTATGGAAAATAATTATATCATTCATGCTCATGGCAAGGTAAGAATAGATCGCTTAGACCATTCAGGTATTTATAACGTTGACAAAAAAAGTCACACTCATAAACTTAGAGTAATAAAAAAAATTATATAAAAAAAAGCTACTCAAATTGAGTAGCTTTTTTTTAAGATAAGTGACTAAAACTATTCTTTAATCATGTCTTTATATTTCTTGGCTTTGTCAGTTTCTCCAACTGCTAAATAAATATTATTTAATTGTTGAAAAACGCTATTACTTACTTTAGGATTAGCATTTAGAAATTCAATTAGAATATCTGCACCTTTCTTAAACAATTCAACTTTTTTTTCTTTGAGTTCGTCATATCTATTAAAATCAGCATCAGAGGTACCCAAACTGTTCATTTCCTCAACAAGACTATTTCCTTCTTCTATATATGTTGTAGAGATATTAAGTGCTGCATCTTGCATGGTTCCGTCTAACTCTAAAGCTTTATTAAAAGATTCTCTAGCAGTCATATACTCACCTTCTTTCATCGTCATAACGCCTATGTTATAATGAAGTACTGCATTATTAGGATCTTTTAATTTAGCCTCTTCCATCAAACTCTTAAACTTATCATTGTTTCCTAGTTTTAATTCAATGTTTGCTTCAGAAATAATAAGCGAAACATCATCTGGATTTTCAGCTCTAGCTTCTTTAATTGCTGCTGTAGCTTTTTCATCTTCTCCTTTATTGATATAAATGAGTGCTATATTTTTTATAATCTCACCAGACTTTGATTCTTTTTTGAAAGATCTCGGAGCAATATGAGTGCCACCACGAACTGATAAATCCATAATAGACTTGCTATCAAAAGGCTCAGACTCACCTGTTTCTTTATTTGTTGCAGTGTATCCCATTTCAATGCCTGTATATCCTAAATCTCGAAGCTCCTCGTAATATTTTAAAGATGTATCAAAATCTTGAGCTGTTACTGCAGTAGATGCTGCATAATACAAATACAAGGTGTCTGTTGATGACATACGATACGCTTTTTCAAATCCAGCTGAAGATGCCATGTAACGCTTTTCTTTTAAAGCTGTTTGGGCTTTAGTTAAAAAATTAGAAAGCATTTGCTTCTTCAATTCAGCTATAGTAGAAGAATACTTTACTTTACCCATTTTAGTTTCAATATCTTTTACCATATTGAAACTTTCAATAGCAGCATCTGTATCTTCATTAGTACCTGCACCATTAGCATAGAGTGCTTGACCTTTTAAAAAATAAAATTTAGCTTTTGTCTTATCATCTGCTGAACCAATAAGAGATTCTGCAGATTGAATTGCTGATTTAGCATCAGCAAAATTACTGTTTTTAATTGCTTTTTCTGCAGCTTTAAGTTCGTCTTTCTGAGAAAATGAAATAGTACTTACTAAAAGTGCTAAAGCAACTATTATTTGTTTTTTCATTGTTACTTAGTTTTGTTTAATGTTAATCGTTTTGTTTTTCTTCATTGTTATCAAGAGTTGTGCCATCATCACTAATGCCTTCATTGTCAGTCATATTCACATCTAACTCTTCTTCCTCGTCATCCTTCATCACCTTAGCAACAGCTGCAATAGAGTCACTTCCTTTAAGGTTAATTAATTTTACTCCTTGAGTTGCACGTCCCATGACTCTTAAATCATTTACTGCCATTCGGATAGCAATACCTGATTTATTAATAATCATTAAGTCGTCTTCATCTGTTACTGTTTTAATAGCAACCAGATGTCCAGTTTTGTCAGTAATCGAAATGGTTTTAACTCCTTTCCCTCCTCTATTAGTAATTCTGTAAACTGCTTCACCATCTTCTGGATCATCAATATACGTACGTTTCCCGTACCCTTTTTCTGAAACCACTAGAACTGATTCCTCTTGTGGATTTTCAACAGTTACCATTCCTACAACTTCATCTTTGTCGTGAGCTAATCTAATTCCTCTTACTCCTGAAGCATTTCTACCCATAGGTCTTGTCTTAGCTTCTTCAAATCGAATCGCTTTACCAGACCTAAGCGCTAACATTACTTGACTATTACCAGTTGTTAATTTTGCTTCCAGTAATTCATCGTCTTCTTTAATTGTTATGGCATTGATACCATTTGTTCTCGGACGAGAATATTGTTCTAAAGATGTTTTCTTAACCTGACCATTTTTAGTAGCCATAATTACATAATGACTATTAATATAATCTTCATCTTTCAAATCTTGAGTACAGATAAAAGCCATCACTTTATCATCTTGTTC
>NZ_JBGCCX010000054.1:0-11541 GCF_045105015.1 Psychroserpens sp. | reverse complement strand
AAGAAGCTTCAATAATAGATTTGAAAAAGAAGTCCAAATTGATAAATCAAACGTATATATCTTACCAACAGCTAATTTAAATCAAGATGTATTAGATTTAAAAGAGCATGTAGGAAGATTAGACGAGAAGTACCAAATTGTCTTAAAAGCCTTGTTTTTTGAAGGTATGACACAACAAGAAGCAAGTGACGAATTAGACATTCCACTAGGTACAATTAAGTCTAGATTAAAAATAGGTTTACGTGAACTTAAAAAAGTTTATGACCCATAAAGACATCAAAATGGAAAAAAAACTACATACTTTTTTTCAATCTGGTTTACTTGACAAGTATATTCTGGATGAAACCTCTGCTTCAGAACGTCTGAAAGTAGAATACTTTATTGACACTTACACTGAGGTACAAAATGAATATGAAAGGTTACAAAAAAACCTTGAAATTATTGCTAAAGCTAACGCAGTAGATGCTCCTAAATTTATTTTAGACAATGTATTTATCGACATTGAAGACAACACTCCTGTTGTCAAATTACAGAATACCAGTCGTAAAACACCATGGTATAGTATTGCTGCAAGTATTGTTGCCTTTGTTTTTGCTGGTGGATATTACATGAAAACTCAACAAAACATAGATTTACTCAATGAAAATCAGGTTGTTGTTGATGAAATTTTTGATTTGAGAAGTGATATTGATGAAAACAATAAAAGACTTGATAATTTAATGCGTCAGTTTATGGAATTAAACAACCCTGAAACTGCCAAATATGTATTTAGAGGAAATGATCGTGCTAAAGATTTAAAAACAGTGGCCTACATTAATCCAATTGAAGAAACTTCAATGATTGATGTTGTATCTTTACCTCAATTACCAGAAAATCAAACCTATCAGCTTTGGGCTGAAATGCAAGATAGAATGGTAAACCTAGGAATGTTAGATGCTTCTCAGAAACACTTACAATCTGTACCATACATAAAAGATGCTTTGGCTTTAAGCATTACAATTGAACAAAAGGACCGTTTAAATGAAACTATTGCAGATAGTGCAGTAGCTGAGATTGACTTAAACAATAACAAAAGATAATTTAATAGCACCCTAATTACAAAAAGCCACTTTTGAATTTGTCAAAAGTGGCTTTTTTTATTATTTGGAATTATTAAATCCCTTACTCTTTATCGAATAAAGCTTTATGTATGAATCCAGCAACAATTGCACCTGCAATTGGAGCTAACCAGAACAACCATAATTGCGCTGTAAATTCTCCTCCAGCAAATAATGCTTGACTAGTAGAACGTGCTGGATTAACAGATGTATTCGAAATTGGAATACTAATTAAATGTATTAACGTTAACCCAAGTCCGATTGCTATTGGAGCAAAACCTTTAGGTGCTCTTGGGTTTGTACTTCCTAAAATAATTAACAAGAAAAATAGTGTTAAAACAAATTCTGCGACTAAAACAGACATCATACTATAACCTCCTGGTGACAATTCACCATAGCCGTTAGAAGCAAAACCGCCTATATCTACAAAATCAGATTTACCAGTAACTATTAAATATAAAACGCCTGCAGCAGCAACTGCTCCAATAACTTGAGCAATAATGTAACCTACAAGGTTTTTTGCTTCAAATTTTCCTCCAGCCCATAAACCGAGGGAGACGGCAGGATTAAAATGTCCTCCTGAAATATGACCAACAGCATATGCCATAGTAAGTACAGTTAAACCAAAAGCTAATGCGACTCCGGCAAAACCAATTCCTAATTCAGGAAAAGCGGCTGCAAAAACAGCACTACCACAACCTCCAAAGACAAGCCAAAATGTTCCAAAAAATTCTGCGAATAATTTTTTCATAAGTAATAAAATGTATTAGTTAGTGAATTTAAATTTATGATAATTATTAATATGACACCAATAATGTTAAAAAGTCACTAACAATTTAATCAACAATTAATCTTAAGACTACAGTACTTATTGTTCGCTAAACATTTGAAAAATTGTATCTTTGCATCAATATCTTATATCCATTCATTTATGAAACTAGTTATCATTACATTAATACTTTTAGGTTTAAGTGTAGCTGGTATAGCCATTAAAATCTGGGCAAAAAAAGACGGAAAGTTTGCTGGAACTTGTGCAAGTCAAAATCCCATACTTAATCAAGAGGGTGAAGCTTGTGGGTTTTGTGGTAAAACACCAGATCAGTTTGATAATTGTGATGAACCTCAACACTCCTAATCGTCAATGATTTTTCTTGAAATAGTATTCTACGTATTTATTGTAGTCGTAGGTGTTCAAGTTTTTTTTTACGGTATTATTTTCAATAGCCTCATCAGGCACAAAACTATTAAACCTAAACTGAAAAACATATCAGTTTCTGTTATTGTATGTGCAAAAAATGAAGCAATAAATCTAAAAGAATTCTTACCCTTGATGATGTCTCAAGAGTACTCTGATTTTGAAGTTATTCTTATTAATGACAACTCAAAAGACGATACTTTAAAAGTTATGGAAGACTTTAAAGAAATGCACAACAACATCAAAATTGTAAATGTAAAGCCTATTGAAAAATTTTGGGGAAACAAAAAATATGCTCTTACTCTAGGTATTAAAGCTGCCAAAAATAATTTCTTATTATTTACTGATGCAGATTGCAAGCCTTTGTCCAAATATTGGATAAAAGAAATGAGTTCTCACTTTTCAAATGAAAAGTCAATCGTTATTGGATATGGAGCCTATCAAAAAATTAAAGGATCTTTTATTAATAAGCTTATTAGATATGAAACCTTTATTACTGCTATCCAATATTTATCTTATGCTAAATTAGGCCAACCCTACATGGCAGTTGGAAGAAACTTAGCTTACAGAAAAGAATTGTTTTTTGAAGCTAACGGATTTATGCAACACATGCACATAAAATCTGGTGATGATGATTTGTTCATAAATCAGATAGCTAAAGCATCAAATACATCAATATGTATTTCGAAAAATAGTTTTACTGAATCCGTTCCAAAAAAGTCACTGAAAGAATGGACACTTCAAAAACGGAGACATATCAGCACTGCCAATCACTACAAAATAAAACATAGAATTTTTCTAGCATCATTTTATTGCTCACAACTATTATTTTGGACATTAGCCATAATATTGATGGTAGTAATGTTCAATTGGAAAGTCGTTCTGGGGCTAATCATTTTAAGGTTCATTGTGCAATTAGCAAACCTTTTTTTAGCCTCAAAAAAACTAAATGAAAAAGATCTTCCTTTTTTAAGTCCTTTTCTTGAGTTATTCTTAATTGTTTTTCAATTCTTTATATTTATAAAAAATTTGATTTCAAAACCAGAATATTGGAAGTAAAAGAAGCCATTGAAAAAGCAAAAACCAAGAACCAAATAGCATTCAATTTTTTGCTTGATAAGTTTTGGAATAGTGTATATGGTTTTCAATTAAAAAGAACTGAAAATGAAAATGATGCTGAAGATATTACGATTCAAACATTTTCTAAAGCATTCGATAAAATTGACACTTATAATGATAACTACGAATTTAACACATGGCTAATCGCTATTTCTAAAAATATTCATATTGATTTACTTCGGAAACAAAAATCATCAATTCCACATACGGTAAACAGAGATAAAGACGATGAATTTCATGCTATTATTGATGAATCCCCTTCCCCTGAAGATAAACTAATTACTGAACAAAATTTAGCAAAATTACTTCGTGATATAAAAAAACTAAAACCACATTACCAAGAAGTAATCAATTTAAGATACTTTCAAGAATTAAGTTATAAAGAAATTTCGCAACAACTTGACGAACCTATGAATAATATTAAAGTTAAGTTACTAAGAGCAAAAAAACTTTTGTCTGAGATTATTAAAAAGGACTAACATTTGTGAATTTTAGTCTAAAAAAAATAGGGCCAGGTTTATTATTTGCAGGAGCTGCTATTGGTGTATCACATTTGGTACAATCTACAAGAGCAGGAGCAGATTTTGGATTTGGTTTGATTTGGGCTTTACTGTTAGTAAATCTATTTAAATATCCTTTTTTTCAATTCGGACCAAGATATGCTTCTGCAACTGGTGAATCACTATTAGAAGGTTATAAAAAATTAGGTAAACCTGTACTATTTGCCTATTTCCTTCTCACATTTGCAACAATGTTTACGATACAAACCGCAGTAACAATAGTCACAGCTGGTATCGCAACATCACTATTCGGAGCTGTTTTTGACGTTGAGACTTGGACCGTTATCATTTTAAGCATTTGTCTTTTATTACTGCTTGTTGGAAAGTATAAACTACTTGACAAACTCATAAAAATCATTATCATAGTACTTACAATAAGCACAATAACGGCTGTTTGCTTCGCCTTGTTAGGTGACATTCAAATGGTAACATTTAAACAAATTCTTCCTGAAAATAATCTTGAAATAGCATTTCTTATTGCATTTATGGGATGGATGCCAGCTCCTTTAGATATTTCCGTCTGGCATTCATTGTGGACCATAGAAAAGAAAAAATCTTCAGGTGAATTTTTACCAAAGTCCGCGCTATTCGATTTTAATGTTGGATATATTGGTACGATCATTTTAGGAATTGCATTTGTAGCCTTAGGAGCGTTGATTATGTTTAATAGTGGTGCAACGTTTAGTAGTTCTGCTGGTCAATTCGCAAATCAGCTAATTGACATGTACACTACAAGTTTAGGAAATTGGGCTTATATTATTGTTGGTGTCGCAGCTTTTACAACCATGTTTAGTACAACCTTAACAACTTTAGATGCCTCACCAAGAGCAATGGCAAAAACCACTCAACTGCTCACAGGTAGACGATTTAAAAAAGGATATCTATTTTGGATTTTATTTTTGGTTAGCGGAACTATCGTCATCTTCTTTTTCTTTGCTTCGGAAATGGGTCTACTTATTAAAGTAGCTACTATTCTTTCATTTTTAACGGCTCCTTTTTATGCTATCATAAATTATATTCTTATTTCAAGTAAACATACACCTGAAGACTGGAGGCCTTCAAAAGGTCTACATGTCTTAAGTATTCTTGGTATTATATTCTTACTTGGGTTTAGTGTTTGGTATCTGATTTATTAAGTTTATTTAAAAGAATACTTCGTATCTTTGTAATCGAATTTTTTCAGAATGAGTACAGAAACAACTTCAAATACAATTACACAACGTCAACCTAAACCTAAATGGCTTCGTGTTAAACTTCCAACGGGAAAAAAATATACCGAATTAAGAGGCTTAGTCGATAAATACAAATTAAATACAATTTGCACCTCAGGAAGCTGTCCAAATATGGGAGAATGTTGGGGAGAAGGCACGGCTACATTTATGATTTTAGGCAATGTTTGTACACGTTCTTGTGGATTTTGTGGTGTTAAAACTGGTCGCCCTGAAACTGTAGATTGGGATGAACCTGAAAAAGTAGCTCGCTCTATAAAAATTATGAGTATTAAACATGCGGTCTTGACCAGCGTTGATAGAGATGACCTTAAAGACATGGGAAGTATTATGTGGAGCGAAACAGTAAAAGCTGTAAGACGAATGAATCCTGAAACAACATTAGAAACATTAATTCCTGATTTTCAAGGTTTAGAACAACATATAGATCGAATTATTGAAGTTGCTCCCGAAGTCGTATCGCACAATATTGAAACCGTAAGACGCCTAACAAGAGAAGTTCGTATTCAAGCAAAATATGACCGTAGCATGCATGTGCTTAAATACTTAAAACAACAAGGTCAGCGTCGAACTAAATCAGGCATCATGCTAGGTTTAGGCGAGACTCGCGAAGAAGTTATCGCAACACTTCATGACTTAAAAGATAATAATGTTGATGTAGTGACTATCGGACAATACCTTCAACCGAGTAAAAAACATTTACCTGTTCAACAATTTATTACTCCTGAACAATTTGATGAATACAAACAAATCGGATTAGATTTAGGTTTTCGTCACGTTGAAAGTAGTGCACTAGTTAGATCGTCATACAAAGCTCAAAAACATATCAACTAGATGATTAAGGTTGCAATTAATGGTTTCGGTCGTATTGGAAGACGTGTTTTTAGACTCATTCTTGACCGAGATGATATCCAAGTTGTAGCTATAAATGATCTTGCTGATGCAAAAACTCTTAGTCATTTATTAAAATACGACAGCATACATGGCGTGTCTAATCATGAAATAACATCTTCAGAACATTCAATTATTTGTAACGATAAAGACATCCCTCTTTTAAATCACAACCACCCTAAAGATATAAATTGGAGACCCTATAATGTAGATTTCGTTATTGAGTCTACAGGGAAATTTAAAACAACTTCTGACCTCCAACACCACTTGGACAATGGTGCAAAACAAGTGATTTTATCTGTACCACCATTAGAAGATGATATTAAAACAGTAGTGCTTGGTGTCAATGAAAAAGACATTAAAGGAACTGAAACTATCATTTCGAATGCGTCTTGCACTACTAATAATGCTGCTCCAATGATTGCGGTTATCAATGAACTATGCGGAGTAAAACAAGCGTACATAACAACAATTCATTCGTATACAACAGATCAAAGTTTACACGATCAACCTCATAAAGATTTAAGACGAGCTCGAGCAGCTGGACAATCAATTGTTCCAACAACAACAGGAGCTGCTAAAGCACTTACAAAGATATTTCCTGATTTATCAAATGTAATCGGAGGTTGTGGTATCCGAGTTCCTGTCGCTAATGGTTCATTAACAGATATTACTTTTAATGTAGAACGTACAGTTACAATAGAAGAAATAAACGAAGCATTTAAATTAGCTTCTCAATCACATTTAAAAAATATTCTTCAGTATACTGAAGATCCAATTGTCTCTATAGATATTGTCGGTAACACACATTCTTGTGTATTTGATTCTCAAATGACTTCTGTTATCGGAAACATGATAAAAATCGTTGGTTGGTATGATAATGAAACCGGCTATTCTTCAAGAATTTTAGATTTAATTTGCAATTTATCGATGAAATTAGTACGTTTATCGAATAAATAATTATATTTGTCCAAATAAAGTGGCAAAGATATGTCCCAAATTAAACATTACATATTAGCTTTTTTAATCACTTTATCGACATTTGTTTCTGCTCAAGTTGATGCAGAAGAAGACGTTGATATATTGAAAATGCGCATTGAAAACCTAATCACTCAGTCAAATTTTGACAACGAGCGAGGTGACTATTTTAATGCTAAAGACAACTTAGAAAAAGCACTAACTATCGCTGAGAAAATTAGCGACAGAAAAAGTGAAGGCGAAATTCACACCAAAATAGCAAAACTTCAATTTACCGTAAATGAGCATGAAAATGCTTTAGTATCATTAACAAAAGCTGCTGAAATACAACGAGAAATCAATGACTACGGTAATTTAGCAATGACCTATAATATTAGAGGTTCACTTCATGCTAGTAAAAAAGAATATCAAACGGCTTTAGATTATTTTAATTCTGCAAAAACAAAATTTGAAGAAGAAGACCTAGAGCGCTTAATTCCTGAAGTAACTCTTAATGAAGCTAAAGTAAATCTAAAACTTAAAGATTACAAAACCGCAAAATCATTACTTGAGCGAACAATTGTACTTTCAAAAAAATACGGTCAAAAAAATATTCTATCAAATGCATTAATTTATAGCGGAAAAACGATTGACAAACTTGGCAATAATGATTTAGCTATCTCAATGACCAAAGAGGGCTTAAATATTGCTGATAAAAATGGTTTTATTGAAAACACTAATGAAGCTTATTTAACACTAAGCAACATCTATGAAAATGAAGCTGATTTTGAATTGGCACACGAATATTTAAACAAACACGTACAGCTTTCAGATTCGATTCTAAATATTAAACGAGAAAACTTATTACCTGAGAAACGCACAGAATATATAGATGCCTACAATGCCGCTGATTACGAGAAACTAAAAACGATTATCGAAGAACAAGAATCGGAAAGTAGTTTAGCAAAAATCACCACAATTTTAAGTATCGCATTAATTACAATTTTATCGTTATTAACTCTAGCATTGTACAAAAACAATAATATTAGACTTAAATCTAATAACATGCTTCACGAGAAAAACGACGATTTAGTTGAAGCTATGCGTAAAGCTGAACAAGCATCTAAAACGAAAGCAAACTTTTTATCTACTGTAACTCATGAGTTAAGGACACCATTATATGCTGTTACGGGTTTGACAAACATGTTATTAGATGAAGAACCTAAAGAGCATCAAATTCCACATTTAAAATCTTTAAAATTTTCTGGAGATTACTTATTAACTTTCATAAATGATATACTTCAAATTAATAAAATTGAAGCTAATAAAGTAGAACTTGATCCTGTTCAGTTTAACTTGAAAATGAAAGTAGAAAATGTGGTTTCTGCGCTTAATAATTCAGCATTAGATAATAATACCAAAATGCACTTCGATTATCAAAAAGACCTACCACAAACTTTTGTAGGGGATAATCTTAAAATATCTCAAATTTTAATCAATCTTATTGGTAACTCTATCAAGTTTACCAAAGATGGAGATATTTGGGTAAGAGTGTATAGCATTTCTAAAAATGGAAATGACCATATGCTTCGATTTGAAATTGAAGATAACGGAATTGGAATCTCTAAAGAAAAACAAGAAAATATGTTTGAGAGCTTCTCCCAAGGCTCCATTCAAATTAATAGAAAGTATGGTGGAACTGGCTTAGGTCTTTCCATTGTAAAAGGATTAATTGAAATATTAAAAGGAAAAATCTACCTTAAAAGTGAACTCGGAAAAGGAACAACTTTCTTTTTTGAAATACCATTAACCTACGCTCCAGAAGAAGTTAAAATTATTAAAGAGGATTACTCTAAAAACATTAGCAAATTGGACATTAGCAACATTAAAATTTTGATTGTTGAAGACAACAAGATTAATCAAATGATTACCAAGAAAATCTTGAACAAGATGGGACTTGAGTGTGAAATCGTAGATAATGGTGAAGCAGCGGTTGAAAAAGTAAGAGAACACACTTACGACGTTGTTCTCATGGATATTCACATGCCAGGTATTAGTGGTTTAGAAGCGACTAAAATCATTAGAACTTTCGACAAAGAGCTTACTATTTTTGCCTTAACAGCTGTAACGCTGGAAGATAAAATGCATGAGTTTGATGAAGCAGGATTTGATGATATCATATCTAAGCCATTTAAGCAAGAAGATTTCGAGAAGAAATTATACGAAGTGCTTGCTGAAAATGAAAAGACAACACCATCAATGTAATTTAAAGTTTCAGAAAACTATTGATTGATTTCTCAAACAAATCAATTGGATCTATTATAAATTCGATTGGTAGATAATACAACTCACTTTCATCCTTAAAATAAGGCAACAATCTAACATAATCCTTTTCAGTTGTTAGTATTATTTTCTTAGTTTTTAATTTAGAGATGTCTTCACCTGTAAAATTATGATGATCCTTAAATTTCAAATGTTCAAATTGTAAATCTTTACTTTTTAAAAAATCTACTAGAGGTTTCGGATTAGCAATTCCTGTGACAAGTGTAAACTCTTGCTTAATTAATTCAGACAAGACATTACTTTGATTTCCTTTCCAAACTTTTTCAGAATAATGTATCGAACTAAAAAACACCTCCTGATTTGGCAAAGGCTTCAAACGATTAATAATCGATACTTTTTCAGACTTAGACATTGTTTCAGGGCATTTGGTCACGACAATCACATCGGCACGCTTTGCTCCAGATTTTGGCTCTCTTAAATTTCCAGTTGGCAATACAAAATCATCTACATATAGATTACCATGAGCCGTGAGCAGAATATTAAATCCAGCCTTCACTTTTCGATGTTGAAAAGCATCATCTAATAAAATAATGTCTGGTTGTTTTTGCTTTAGTAATTTTGAAATCCCTTGACGTCTATCAACATCTACAGCTACAATTATATCTTTAAACTTAGTATAGAATTGAAATGGCTCATCACCTATTGAAGCAGCAGTTGCATGTTCATCAGCAATAATAAATCCAGAAGACTTGCGTTTGTAACCTCTGCTTAAAATAGCAACATTATAATTCTGACTCAACATCCTTATTAAATACTCTATCGTAGGTGTTTTCCCTGTACCACCAACGCTTAAATTACCTACGCAAATAATTGGGATATCATAAGCTGTTGAAGACTTCCATCCCAAATCATATAACTTATTTCGTAACCAAGTCACGAAATAATATATGGGAACAAAAGGAAAAAGTATATATCGAATTAGCTTCATTATATCAAAATCAATTGCTAAGATAATCATATCAAATGACTATAAAATTTTATATTTGAAACAAATTCACAATTATGATTGTAAAAGATGTCATTAGCTATTTGGAAGAACTTGCACCTCTAAATTATGCAGAGGACTTTGACAATGTCGGTCTTTTAGTTGGAAATAAGCAAACAGAAGTTTCAGGAGTTCTTGTGACATTAGACACCTTAGAAGCTGTGATTGATGAAGCTATCGAAAAAAATTGCAACCTAATTGTGAGCTTCCATCCTATTATTTTTAAAGGTTTAAAAAAAATAACTGGCAAATCTTATGTTGAAAGAACCGTTTTAAAAGCCATTAAAAATGATATTGCCATTTATGCTATTCATACAGCGTTAGACAACGCATTAAAAGGTGTTAACGACATTATTTGCAACACTCTAGGATTAACCAATAAGAAGATATTGATTCCTCAAAAAGGGACTATTAAAAAATTAACAACCTATATACCTACAAAAAATGCTGAAGCATTAAGAGCTGAGTTATTCAAAGCTGGAGCTGGCAATATTGGCAATTATGACAATTGTAGTTTTAATACTGAAGGCATAGGAACTTATAAAGGAAATGAAAATTCTGACCCTCAAATAGGAAAAAAGGGAGAATTGCATAAAGAAGAAGAAACTCAAATCTCTGTAACTTTCAATAAACATGTAGAATCTAAAATCTTAAGTTCTCTTTTTGAACACCATCCATATGAAGAAGTAGCATTTGAAGTAACCTCGCTCGAAAACTACAATCAAAACATTGGTATTGGAATGGTTGGAAACTTAGAAAAAAATCAAGAAACTAAAGCTTTTCTTCAGTTTGTAAAGAAAAAAATGAATGTCTCTTGCCTGAAGCATTCTAAACTTATCAAAGAAGAGGTTTCAAAAATTGCAGTATTAGGAGGCTCAGGAAGTTTTGCAATAGCTGCCGCTAAAGCTGCTGACGCTGATGTTTTAATAACTTCAGATTTAAAATATCATGACTTTTTTTCAGCGGAAAACGACATTATTTTAGCAGATATTGGACATTATGAAAGTGAACAGTTCACAAAAAACTTTTTAGTAGACTATCTCTCAAAAAAAATTACTAATTTTGCAGTCGTTTTATCAACGACAAATACAAATCCGGTAAAGTATTTATAATTATGGCAAAAAAAGCTGAAGCATCTGTAGAAGATCGATTAAGAGCATTGTAC
>NZ_JBGCCX010000053.1:0-67146 GCF_045105015.1 Psychroserpens sp. | reverse complement strand
TGAAAGTCTTGGAAGCTTGTTTTGACCACCTAATTTCCCTATTGATTTCATATAATCTTGAAACCCGTTTTTTTGAATAGATTTAATTTTTAATGGCTGAAGAACTTTTCCTTCAATCAAATCAAAATAATAACTGTTTTGAGTTTGTAAAGATTGATCTATTTTTTGTGATAAAACGGAAAGATGCTCTGGCTCATTTTCAAATTCAATAAACCACTCATGGTAAGGTAAACCTGAATCTGGATTAATTTGTGGTGCAACCGTAAATTCTGAAACCTGAATACTTGAATCTGATATAGCCTCCTGAAGTGCTTGCTCTACTTCTTTTCCAATAACGTGCTCTCCAAAAGCGGAAATGAAATGTTTAATTCGACCAGAAACAATCACACGATACGGATTGGTATTTGTGAACTGAACAGTATCGCCTATATTATATGCCCAAAGGCCAGCATTAGTAGAGATAATCATTACATAATTCACTCCTACTTCCACATCTTTTATAGTTATGCGTATTGGAGTTTCATCAAAAAACTCATCTGCTTTAATAAACTCATAAAAAATACCTGAGTTAAGTTGAAGCAACATCCCTTTTTCTCCTTGTTTATCTTGATAAGCGAAAAAGCCTTCGCTGGCAGGATATAATTCAATACTGTCTACTTTTCTTCCAATGAGGTTTTCAAATTTAGCACGATATGGTTCATAATTAACACCTCCAAAAATGAATAGATTAAAATTTTTAAAGACATCGCCTACCTTTTTTTCTGTTCGTTCATAGATTTTCTCAAAATACATTTGAACCCAGGATGGAATACCAGAAATAATTGTCATATCTTCTGGTAAGGTTTCATCAACTATAGCTTCAACTTTAGTTTCCCAATCTTCAATACAATTGGTGTCCCAAGAAGGCATTCTGTTTTTTTGGAGATATTTTGGAACATAATGTGCAACTATTCCTGATAAACGACCTAACTGAACACCATTTTGTTCTTTCAAAATCGGACTGCCTTGAAGGAAAATCATTTTACCATCAACAAACTTACTACTACCTGTTTCTGCAATATACATTAGTATCGCATTTCTAGCGGCTTCAACATGTGTAGGCATACTTTCTTTAGTAATTGGAATGTACTTAGCTCCTGAGGTTGTGCCAGAAGTTTTTGCAAAATAAATCGGTTTGCCTTTCCAAAGAATATCTTCTTCTCCAGATACGACTCTATCTACATAAGGTTTTAGCCCTTCATAATCTCTTACAGGGACTTGTTTAATGAATTCGCTATGGGTTGAAATACTACTGAAATTATGGTCAATTCCAAATTGAGTTTTAGAAGCGTCCTTAATCAGTTTTTTAAATACTTTCTCTTGAGTTTCAAAAGGGTTATTAGCCCATTTTACAACTTTTTTTTTAACGGATTTAGCAAAAGGGATCGCCAATAAGGATTTTATAGATTGCATTATTTAAAATCAATAAAATTAGTTGGATTTAAAGGATAACCTTTATTCCAAAGTTCGAAGTGTAAATGGGGTCCAGTAGTTAATTCCCCTGTGTTTCCTGATAGTGCAATAACCTCTCCAGCTTTCACTAAATCTCCTTGTTGTTTGGTTAAAGATGCATTATGCTTGTAGACAGATATCAAATCATTACTATGCTCAATAATAACTACATACCCAGTTTGGGTTGTCCATTCAGCAAAAATAACGGTTCCATCAGCTGTGGATTTTACAGGTGTGTCTTTAGCTACCACAACATCAACCGCAAAGTGTTTTTCTTTGATATCATAAGCTTCGGATATGGTCCCATTTACTGGAGGAAACAATACAAAATTTGCTTCAGACAAACCTGATTCAAAAACATTATACTTATCTTCTTTATCAACAATTTCACGAAGCAATGAATCTTCTTTGGAGGGTGTTAAATTTAGCTGACCTGCATCAATGGTAGCTGCATCTATGATAGAATCTCTATTAAATTCCACAGTACCAACATCTCCAGTCAATACTCGTTTTATTGACGCATAATACTGTTCGTTTAAATTAATAACTTGCTGCAAAGAATCTGTTTTATAGTTAAGTTCAGTAGCTTTCTTTTTTAAAGTTGTAGAGGAATAACCAGGAATAAACTCTTTTAATGATGTAAACGCAATGAGGAAAATAGTACCAGCTATCAATAAAATAGTAGATATTGAGGCAATAACAAAAACATTTAATCGCGTTAATTTTATTGCAAATCGCTCTTCAAAAGTGTCTTCATTTAATACCACTAATCGGTATTTATGAAGTAACTTTTTAGCTATTCTTTTTTCTTTGCGTTTTTTGGTCATTGTCCAACAAAATTAAATAAAATTTGTAGAGAACTGCTTGCTATGTCTTAAAGTTTGCTTTAAAACGTTTATTCTTAAGTTTAATTATTAAATTTGCAGTTCAAAATTAATCATTATGATAACATCAAGCATATTTTTAGCTTTTGGAGCATGGCAAATTGTTTTAATCGTTGTTGTGGTCTTATTAATGTTTGGAGGAAAGAAAATTCCTGAACTTATGAGAGGACTCGGAAGTGGTATTAAAGAATTTAAAGATGCCAGCAAGCAAGAAGATGACAAACCAACAACTACTGATAAAAGCGAATAGCGTTTTACAAACCAATAAAAAAAGCCAATATAAATTTATATTGGCTTTTTTTATTACTTAATCGCAATCGATTTAATTATCGCTTCGAGCTCAAACATATAATCTCGTTTTGCTACCGAAGGCGCAAATACATAACCTTCAACGATCACCATTCGATTGTTAACTTTATCTTCAATAGCGTAATTAATAAAAGGTCCGGACATAAACGCATTCTTAACATCCCATAATCCTTTAGTTTCATAAGCCGGTTTGTTATCTAGAATCGTTTCCGAAATAAATGGTGTATACTTATTCTCTGTAGCCATAAAAGAACCTTCAAGTGGTCCCTCGATGTGAATTTTACCAACCGAATCTCGTAATCTTACAATATCAACAACAGCACTGTCACCTTTTCTTATGGAAGATGACGGTGTTTCGTACAACATCATGTCAACAGTTCCTGTTTCAATATCACGTCTTAACCAAATAAAACCATCTTCGTTTTTAGCAATTCTATAGGCTGTTGGAAATCTTAAAGATAAGCCCATTTGAGCCTGAATATCTTTATCATTGAATAATGATTTTTTAATTCTACGCTGTTTTTCTTTGAGCTCTTCCTTTTTGAAAGCATCAACAATCTTAGCAGAATTATTACTAATCTGATCAATGATTTCAGTATTTGTGATTCCAGAAATTACGATGACTGTTTGCGGCTTAGCATATTTATTTTCTATAAATAATGTTCCTGCTGGTTTGCCTTTTTCGATTTTTAAAACTGTTCTGTTTTTTGTGGCAAATCCAGTAAAAACGGATGGTGGCATTTGACGCAGTCTAAATTGTGGCTCCTCAATAGACAAACCTTCAACAGGAGCTGCTAACGTATCTCTAATTACTTCACCAACATTATTTTCCCAAAGTAAATTGTCAACAACTACAGTAATATCATTTAAACTTCCTCCAGAAGATTTAGGAACAATTCGTTTAGCATTTTCATCATTACATCCATAAAATAGGGTGAAAACCATTAGTACTATCGCAAGTATATTTTTCATTGAATTTGTATTTTTGATTAGTTAGACACAATTAGTGTCATTCCAATTTTTAGCTTGTTACTACTAATATCGTTCCATTCTTTGATATTCTGAACAGAAACTCCCGGAAATTTTTGAGATATGCTCCATAACGAATCTCCTTTTTGTACTTTATACACAGATTTTCCCTCTGTGCTAATGGTTTTCTTTGGTTTAGAAGCACTAGCTGTTTTACTTGAATTGCCTGGTTTTCTTGGGTAAATTGTAAGACGTTGTCCGATTTTAAGGTTGTTACTTCTCAAGCCATTCCATTGTTTAATCTGACTGACACGAACACCATATTTCCTTGCAATTTTTCCTAAATAATCTCCTGAACGGACACGATATCTAACTTTAGATTTAGAATCAAAAAACTGAGGTAAAGGTTTTTCTCGTTTATTAAGCTCTTTATCAACAAATGCATAAATCTCATTTTCATTAGTGACAAATTTACCAACAACATTACGAGGCAAACGTAGTGTGTAATTTTCGTCTTTTACGAAAGGAATGATGTCTAATTTATACGATGGGTTTAAGAACTGTAATTCTTCAATAGGGACATCAAGTAATTCTGATACCTGATCTAAAGTGATCATTTTTTTTACATGAATCGTATCTGTTTCAACGTAGTGATAATTTGGTCGTTGTTTTTGAAAACCATGTTCTTCAGCAAATTCAAAAATATACATCGTTGCTAAGAACGCTGGTAAATATCCAGCTGTTTCACGTGGAAGGTGTGGTCTAATATTCCAATAATTTTCATATCCTCCAGAACGTCTAATCGCTTTACTTACATTTCCTGGTCCTGAATTATATGCTGCTAAAGCCAAATCCCAATCACCAAAAATTTTATAAAGTCGCGCAAGATATTTACTTGCCGCAACAGTAGATTTAATGGGATCACTTCGCTCATCAACATAACTACTTACGTTTAATCCATATTCTTTTCCTGTACCAAACATAAATTGCCATAACCCTGTAGCTCCAACTCTAGATTTAGCTCTAGGCTTAAGTGCAGACTCAACAATAGCAAGATATTTCACTTCTAAAGGAATATCATAATTATCTAAAGACTCTTCAAATAATGGAAAATAATAATCGCTTAAAGACATTAACCGTTCCATAGATTTCCTTCTGTGCTTCAAATAAGATTTAATTACACTTTCTAGAGAAGTATTGTATTCAATATTAAAAGGTGTTCTTGCATTAAGTTCTTTAAGTCTAGCTTTGAGAGTGTCTGTTGGTAATTCTGGGTAATCAATTGGTTCGTATTTTAATTCAGAAACCGATTTATAAATGGTATCAAAAAGGGTGTTACTATACAACTCTTCAAGCCATTTTTGATCAATCTCAGAGGCAAGTTTATGATCTTCTAGGTTTCGCATTGCCGAAGAATCTAACTCGGCCTTGATATCGGCAGTAATGACTTTTTTTCCATCTATAAGAGAATCAACAACAGTATTGTTATTCTCTTTCTCGGAAGCTTTTATTGGTGGGTTTGATTCCGTTGGAACAGGAATACTATCCTGACCATAGCTGAAAATACAACTCATCAGAATAATAAAAGTAAGGTGTTTAAACTTTAGGTTCATTGGTAGATTGTTTAACTATCAAAACGATAGGTCAGCTAAAATCGTACTTTTTTAGTGAAAATGAAAGTTTGACAAGACAATTTAATCTGACTTATAGGATTCCAAGGAATAGGTTTATTCCAATATTGCAGCAATTCCTGGCAGTATTTTACCTTCAAGACTTTCAAGCATTGCTCCTCCTCCAGTACTTACATAACTTACTTTCTTTTCAAATCCGAATTGTTTTACAGCTGCTACAGAATCTCCTCCTCCAACAAGTGAAAATGCGCCATTTTTAGTTGCTTCAGCAATTGAATTTCCTAGTGCAATGGTTCCATTAGCGAAGTTTTCCATTTCAAAAACACCTAAAGGTCCATTCCATAAAATAGTTTTACTCTGCATCACAACATTGTGAAAGATTTCTTTAGATTTTGGCCCAGCATCTAACCCTTGCCATCCACTTGGTATTCCAGTAACATCCATTATTTGAGTGTCAGCATCATTACTAAAAGCATTAGCAGCAATCACATCAACTGGAAGGTGAATTTGAACATTTTTAGCTTTAGCTTGTTTCATAATATCAAGAGCCAGCTCCATTTTGTCATCTTCACAAATAGAATCTCCAACAGAGCCACCTTGAGCCTTAATAAAGGTAAATGTCATTCCACCTCCTATGATTAAATGATCAATCTTGT
Source organism: Psychroserpens sp. (assembly GCF_045105015.1). Classification (GTDB taxonomy): domain Bacteria; phylum Bacteroidota; class Bacteroidia; order Flavobacteriales; family Flavobacteriaceae; genus Psychroserpens. The sequence goes on along the minus strand of NZ_JBGCCX010000053.1, from coordinate 61,206 downwards.
CTAGTATATTTTCAATAATTGTAATCTTTGAAGACACTTTAGCGCCACCTAGAACAGCTAAAACAGGTTTCTCTCCTGAGCTCATAACTTTATTAATACTTTCAATTTCTTGAGCCAATAGATGTCCGAAACATTTATGCTCTTTAAAAAACTGAGCGACTATGGTTGTTGATGCATGAGTTCTATGTGCAGTTCCAAAAGCATCATTAACATAAATATCTCCTAGCTTTGATAGCGCTTCTGCAAACGCTATGTTGCCCTGTTTTTCTTCATCATGAAAACGTAAATTTTCTAATAATAAAATTTCTCCTGGTTTTAAATTTTCAGCAGCTTCTTCTGCTTTACTTCCAACACAATTTTCAACAAACTTAACTTCGACTCCTAAAACATCTTCAACTTTACTAATAATATGGCGTAGTGAGAATTCTTCTTGAACTCCTTTTGGTCTTCCGAGGTGTGACATTAAAATGCAGCTTCCACCATCTTCAAGAATTTTAATAATTGTTGATTTTGCTGAAACAATTCGAGTAGCATCTGTAACTTCAAAATTATCATTTAATGGCACATTAAAATCAACACGTATTAATGCTTTTTTATTATCAAAATTGAAGTCATTTATTGTTTTCATGGTCTATTGTTTAGAGAATTGTTTCGCAAATGTAACCAATAAAAAGGTTTGATAAAAGCTGTTTTTTACTAAAACAATTACACAAAATAATATTATAAAAAAAGTATCTTTACCACATGTTATTTTCAGAAATATTAGGTCAAGAACATATAAAAAGCCATCTCACAAAAAGTGCTGATCGTGGTCGCGTACCTCACGCACAATTATTTGTTGGTCCAGAAGGCTCTGGAACACTTCCTATGGCAATTGCTTATGCGCAATATTTGCTTTGTAACAATTCGAACGGAGAAAACACAAATGGTAATGATGCTTGTAACATTAAGTTTGAAAAACTATCTCACCCAGATTTACATTTTGCCTTTCCTGTAGCCACAAATGACAGAGTAAAAAGCCACCCTGTCTCAAAACATTTCATGGAAGAATGGCGGCAACTAGTTGATAGGCAGCCTTATGGGAATTTATTTGATTGGTACCGTATTTTAGGAATTGACAATAAGCAAGGTCAAATAGGTGTTGATGAGTCTCAAGATATTGTTAAAGCGTTGGCCTTAAAATCTTATGAAGGTGGTTACAAAGTGATGTTGATTTGGATGGCTGAAAAACTAAATACTGCAGCTTCTAACAAATTATTAAAACTCATCGAAGAGCCTCCAAACAAAACTATTTTTATTTTAATAACTGAAGATGAGGAGCAAATAATAAACACAATAAAGTCTAGGTGTCAATTGCTTCATTTTCCTCCTTTAGCAGAAGATGTAATTAAGCAAGCATTAATTAAAAATTATCAAATTCCTGAAGCTGATGCAACGAAAATAGCGCATCAAGCGAATGGAAATTATAATAAAGCATGTGATTTAGTATATAGCGATAGTGAAGACACGCAGTTTGAAGATTGGTTTGTCTTTTGGATTCGGTCAGCATTCAAGGCAAAAGGAAATAAGAGTGCTATACATGATTTGATTTCTTGGAGTGAGACTATTGCGAAAACAGGTCGCGAAACTCAAAAACAATTTTTAAATTTTTGTCTTGATTTTTTTAGACAAGCTTTACTACTAAATTATAAGGCGGAGTCCTTAGTCTTTATGGAGCCTAAAACTTCATTTAAACTTGAGAACTTTGCGCCTTATGTTCATGGAAATAATATAATGGATATTTCTGAAGAACTTCAAAATGCAATTTATCATATTGAGCGAAACGGAAACTCTAAGATTATACTAACAGATCTATCCATTAAGCTTACTCGCTTATTGCATAAAAAAGCCGACTGATAAACAATCGGCTTTTAAAACTTATGTTTAATGACTTTATTCTTCGCTTTTAAAGTCTGCATTTAATGCATCAACTATAGTTTGAGTAATATCATTGGCTTCGGTGCCATACATTACGCTACCAGCATCATTGGCTCCTAAAATATATGTATATCCATTCTTCTTTCCATAATCTTTAACAAATGCCTTTACTTCTTTAATAAGCGTGTCAATTTGCTTTTGTCCCTCGCCTTGAATCGATTGCTCTTCAGCTTTAAGTTGATAATCTTGCATTTGCTTTTTCTGAAGTAAAGCTTGGTATTCAGTTTCAGCATTTTTTTGAGACATCTTTTGAGCTTTCGCTTGAAATAATTGTGCTTCAATTTGAATGGCTTTATCTAAGCTATCTGCTTTTTTATTGAATGCATCTACCTTAACTTGAAATTTCTTTTCAAAATTTACTTTCTTCTCAAATTCATTTACCACTTTAGCATTATCGATATAAGCAATTTTTTGTTGTTCTTGACAAGATCCTAAAGTTAAAACCAAGGATAGTGCTACTAATAATTTTTTCATTTTATATTCTTTAAATTTTTGCAAATGTATGAAAGTAGGTGTATTAATTTTTTAAAATCGTTAACTATAGATTATATAGATATATGTTTAAAATAATATAAATTAAATCTATCGAAGCGCGCTTATTTAAAGCAGCGTTTATTAAACATATAAAAATTGCTAATGGGATTTTACTTATCAAGTGTTAAAAGCTCTTAAATCGTTTATAAACGCGTTTTAATTCTTTTTTATAGTATAAATTAAAGATGAGAACTCCCCTGAATATTTTGCTTTTAGATTTGATCGCCATCCAATCCAAAATGCTTTAAACGGATTCATGTATCCGTTTTTATATTTTTCGGAAAGCAATGACACATAATAAGAATCAAATAACATTGGTTTTGTATTTACCAAATGCATCTCTTTTTTTTCGACTAGTTTAGTAATCGATTTTTGTGAAAAATGCCACAGATGTCTAGGCGCATCAAAAGCAGCCCAAAAGTTTTTATAATATAATGCATCATAGCTTTTGTAATTTGGAACAGCTATGATCAATATACCGTTCGGCTTTAACAATGATTCAATAACTGCAATATGATGCTCTAATTTTGGTAAATGTTCTAATACATGCCATAGTGTAATAACTTCAAAACTATGAGGTTCAAATTTCAATAATTCATCAATATCATAAACTGAATTATTTGTTTTAGTATTAGCTATTGCTCTTGCTTTAGCATTGGGTTCGACACCTGTAACCTGCCATTGATTATCTTTTGCTGTTTTCAAAAAATCTCCTGTTCCGCAACCAATATCTAAAAGTTTTTTACTCTCAAATTGAAATGAATTAATCAATTTCAATTTTCGTTTTAAAGCAATAGATTTTATATATTGATATAACATCTCAAATAAGTTTCTCTTGGCATCAGTATGAGATATATAATCTTCGCTTTGATAGTATTTAGGTAAATTATCTTTAGACGGTTGTGGAAACGTTGCTAACATATCCAATTCTTCATTGTATATCAATTGAAAATCTTCATTTGAAACAGAATGATCTTTTACACTAAGATATAAGGTTTTTTTATCCATTAAAACAATGTTCCACGTGAAACATCTTATTATTATCTCCCAAGATAAACTAATAATACAGATACATCTGCTGGAGAAACTCCAGATATTCTGGAAGCTTGAGAGATTGTTACTGGTTGAATTTTGGTTAGTTTTTGTTTAGCCTCAGTGCTCATCGATTTTAGCTTTTCATAATCGAAATTTCTGGGTATTTTCACATTCTCAAGACGATTCAATTTATCTGCATTGTTTCGTTCTTTTTCAATATAGCCAGAATATTTTACTTGAATTTCTGTTTGCTCAATCACTTCTCGATCTAGTTCATTCTCCTGAATATATTCTTCAACTGTTTTAAATTGACGCATGTCTTCTATGGTAATACTCGGACGAGCAAAAAGCTTAAACATCTTATCAGATTGTTTTACTAAAGAAGATTTCTTTGCTTCTAAAACGGGATTAGCTTCTTCTGGTTTAATACTGGTCTGTCTAAAAAAATCAACAAAATTTTCAGAATGTTTTTGCTTCTCCTCCATTCGACGTAAACGAGTTTCACTAGCTAAACCTAAATCAAATCCTTTTGGAGTTAGCCTAAAATCTGCATTGTCTTGACGCAATAATGTTCTGTATTCAGCTCTAGAGGTGAACATACGATAAGGCTCTTCAGTGCCCTTGGTAATTAAATCATCAACTAAAACGCCAATATAAGCCTCATTGCGTTTTAATATAAACTCATCTTTTTCTTGAACCTTTAAAGCTGCATTAATACCAGCCATTAAGCCTTGAGAGGCAGCTTCCTCATATCCTGTTGTACCATTAATTTGTCCTGCAAAAAACAAACCATCAATTATCTTAGTTTCTAATGTGTGTTTTAATTGAGTTGGTGGAAAGTAATCGTATTCAATAGCATAGCCAGGTCTAAAGAACTTTACATTTTCAAAACCAGCTACAGATTTTAAAGCTTTAAATTGAACGTCTTCAGGCAAAGATGTTGAAAAACCGTTTACATAAACCTCAACAGTATTCCATCCTTCTGGCTCAACAAATAATTGATGACGATCTTTATCAGCAAAACGATTAATTTTATCTTCAATTGACGGACAATATCTTGGTCCTGTACTTTTTATTCTACCGTTAAACATTGGTGAGCGCTCAAACCCTTCTCGCAACAAATCATGAACCTCAGGACTCGTGTACGTCATATGACATGAGCGTTGTTCTTTTAATGGCTTAATGTGTTCTAGATAGGAAAACTTCTCTGGCTGTGCATCACCTGGTTGTTCACTCATTTTAGAATAATCTAAAGAACGACCATCAACTCTTGGAGGTGTTCCGGTTTTCATACGTCCGGATTCAAAACCAAAACCAATGAGTTCTTCTGTTATTCCTGTTGCAGCTCTTTCGCCTGCACGTCCACCACCAAAGTTTTTATCTCCTATATGAATTAATCCATTAAGGAAAGTTCCATTTGTAAGAACTACTGTTTTTGCTTTTACTTGTAAACCAAGAGATGTTTTAACTCCTACAATTTTATCTTCTTCAACAATTAACCCAGAAACCATTTCTTGATAGAAATCAAGATTATGTGTTTTCTCTAATAGCAACCTCCAGTCTTCAGCAAAACGCATTCGATCACTTTGAACTCTTGGACTCCACATAGCAGGTCCTTTAGATTTATTCAACATTTTAAATTGAATTGCTGATGTATCACTTACAATTCCACTGTAACCACCTAAAGCATCAATCTCACGAACAATTTGACCTTTAGCGATTCCACCCATAGCTGGATTACAAGACATCTGCGCTATGTTTTGCAAATTCATTGTAATGAGTAGTGTCTTACTTCCCATATTAGCTGCTGCTGCTGCTGCTTCACTACCAGCATGACCAGCACCAACTACTATGACATCATATACGTCGTTAAACATAATTTATATTATTGTTCCACGTGGAACATTAGGTTTTTAACTTTTTAGGTTTGCAAATATACGTCTAAATACTAAGATAAATTAAGACAGTTGCTTGATGTAGAAATCTTCCTTTAAGCGCATTATAGATTTATCCTCTTCAGATTTATCCTTATAACCACAATAATGAAGCACACCATGCACCATAACACGCTTCAATTCTTCTTTGAATTCTACATTAAAGTATTTTGCGTTTTCTTTGACTCTATCAACTGAAATGTAGATATCTCCATGTAGCTCCTTTCCTACAGAATAATCAAAACTAATAATATCGGTTAGGGTATCATGATTTAAATATTTAAGGTTGATGTCATGCAAATAGTTATCATTACAAAAGATGTAATTAATTTCTCCTAAACGACAATCTTCTGAAGCGATTACTTCAGAAATCCATACAGCAAAATTTTGCTCATTAGAGATCTTAAAATCTGTTTCGTAGTTAAAGCTGATCATTTGTTTTCTTAAAATACTCTTGCACTTTCTTTTTATAAACGTCTTGCAAAGGTAGCGCTTGTCTGTTCAAAATTTCAGTAGTATTAAAATATTCTTTTGCAGTTGGTAGCTTATTATTCGTTGTGTTTTTGAGTGTATTATTATCTGTTTCAGATTTGCGCTTATTATCTTCACCTTGCATGAAAGTTGCATTTTCCATCTTTAACAATTGATGTTGTAAATCCATCATTTTTTGAAGCGTTTGATTTGTAAAACCCTTGTTAATTAGATCCAACTCTACTTCTTCCATGTCTTTTAACAACTTTTTTGCGTCACCTTGATTCCCTAGTTCTCCTAATTTGTTTTCTAGAGCCTGACGCAATTGCTGTTGTTGTTGATAAATACGATATAATTCACCGTTTAAATCTTCGTTACTTCCTTCACCTTCATCTTGAGAATTTCCATTTTCTCCACCTTCACCTTGTTCACCAGGTTTTCCTTTATCTCCTTTTTTAGATTTTTTTCCATCGCCTTCCTTGTCACCTTCTTTCTTACCCTCGCCCTCTTTTTCTCCTTCGCCTTCTTTCGGTTTTCCTTGTTGGCTTTTTTTCATGCCTTCTTTCATTTGTTCATTGAGTTGTTCTTGGCTCATAATAATATCTGGCAACTGCATATCTCCTTCTCCTTGACCCATTGAAGGGTTCATTTGCTCATTCATATTGTCAAGAATGTCGCTAAGGAAACTCGCCAACTCATTGGTAGCTGTAATTGTATATTGTTGTGCTGCTACACCTTGATATAAACGGTTTTCAGATAATTGACCAAGTGACTTGTCAATATTAAAAAACACTTCTGTAATCTGTTTATTGACTTGTTCTGATATCGAGGGTTGACGCAACGAAAGGGAAAACAAACTGTCATCAACATGCTCGAAATGTTCTTTTAAATTACTTTGCTTTCTTAAAAACTTACCGTATTCATTATGGTTAATTTCAATGCTTTTAAACTGATCCATAAGGTTTTCTTGATCAAAAGAGAACAAGACCAAATTATCTAAAATCTGTCTAAGCATTGTGGCATCTTCTTGTGTTTGATCACCACCACTCATCTGCATCATTTGCATCATCTGAGCACTCATTTCTTTCATTTTCTTTGCAGCTTGCTTTTGCTTCTTTTTAGCTTTTTGCTGTGCATCTTGTGGCTTACTATCCTGTTTCTCACTATCTTTCTTTTCCTGTTGTTCTTGAGGCTCTCCTTGCTCTCCAGTGTCTTGCTTCTCTTTAGCCTCTTTTTCTTTTTGCTCTAGAGCCTCAGTGGCTTCTTTTTGATCTTGCTTTATAGATTCCTCAGTAGGTTTGTCCTGAGGCAATTCCATTGGTTTTTTGAGCTCTTTATTTTCGTTCTGAAGAGCTTCCATTTCCTTTTGGAAGTCTTCAAACTTTTTATTTAGTTTCTCTTGCTCTTCTTTAGTATTATTTTCTTTGCTTTCCTCTGAAAGTTTCTCTTGCTCTTCAGCTAACCGCTCTAATTCTTGTTGTAATTTTTCTGCCTTTTTAGCAACATAATAACGCTTGGTTAATTCTAAAAGTTGCTTTAGGCTTCGTTCTTTATTTTTATTTTGTTTAGCCAATTCTTCAAGCTTTTGTGTAAGCTCTTCCTTTTGAATTTTCTCTTGAAGCTTTTCAAGTTCTTCTAATAACTTTTCATCTTTCTTAAGCTGTTCTTCATTCTCTTCAAGACGTTTCTTTAAATCTTCTTTAAACTGATCTTTTTCCTCACTTTCATTCTGAAACTCTTCTAAATTCTCTTTAAGCTTCTTGTTAAAGTTTTTCATCAGTTGTTCTTGTTCTTTCTGACGCTTCAAGAAATTTTCAAATTTCTTTTTATCATTAAAGTTAAGCTCTTTTTTCTCTTTTTTAGTTTTAGAAAACTCTTCTAATTGTTTGTCTTGTTCTTTGAGTTTTTCAAAAGTTTTACCAATATCTTTTATGGTTTCATTTTGTTCTTTAAGCTGTTTTTCTTCTTCTTCGTCTTTAGTAAGTTTTCTGTAATTGTAAACCGTACTTTTTGTGCTTTTATAGTTATGTATAGCGTCATTATCAAACACTTGAAAGTAAAACTCATAATCAACACCATTAGTTAAATTTAACTGATTTGGAAATGCACTAACAAACTCATCAAAATTAGATTTTGAAATCGATATGTTTTCATAAGATTTTTCAGTAGGATTTGCAGAAGGGTAATAAACCATTTGCAACTTACTTAACCCATAGTCATCACTAACTTGTCCGAAAAAATAGAAGGTTTGATTGTCTAACGAATCCTTTTCCATCTTTAAATTAAGTTCAGGATAACTATCTTTTATAACGCTTAATGAAAATGCTAAATTTTCATAATCTTTCAAATTAACATTACTAGTACTAATACTGTAATCTGTGTTATTAAAAATTCGCTTTGAAGCTTCAAATTGACCTTCATTTAAGTTTATAAAACTAAGAGTGTCTTTAGCATATAAAGCAACTTCATCGGTAGACCTTGTGGATACTTTCCAAGTTACATTGGTACCCTCAGGAATAGTTGAACTACCTGTACTTTTTAAAACCTCATCTTTCTTCAGCGTGTAAGCGGGATAATCTAATACCATTTCAAAATTCACTAAAGTTGGCACTTTAGTGACCTTTATATCGTAATCTTTTGAACGTACATCATTAGCAGATAAATTAAAACTCAGTGCGTCTTTAAGTTGGGGAAACAAGTATTCAAATTGTCCTGGTGCGGTTTGCTGTAAAAAATACGACTGTCCATTGTAATGAATTTGAGCATTTTCAGGAACCACATCACCTGCTGTATTTACTTGGATTTTAAATTCTTTATTTTCAATAGCATTCATGCTGTCATTGGTAACAAAAAACTGAAAAGGTGCAGGTGGCTCATAAGCCGTTTGGTAATTCACAACACGCTCATAACTATCACTAAACCAGTCTATTTTACCCGAAAAGTATGATACTAACAAAATTACAATTGGTATTGCTGCATATTTTAAATACTTCGTGTTTTTTGTAAAATTAATGGCTAGTTTAAAAGGTATCGGACTTAGCTCAGATGATTTTTGTTCGATACTAGCTTCAAGAAGTTCAGATTGAGAGTTATTGTTATTTAACTGAAGTACATTAAGCAACTTATCATTAACTTCTGGGAAATGATTTCCAATAATTTCTGAGGCATCTTCGTAATTAATTCCCTTTTGTAGCTTGAATAACTTAGCTAATGGAAAAACAATAAACTTAGCAAACAACGCAAGCTCTACAGTAATAAATACCCAAAACAGAATGGTTCTTGCTGTGGGATTAAGCCACAAAAAATATTCAATTAACAAGGTTACAATCAAATACAATAAGCCAATTGCAAAAAACAAAATAGCGCCTTTCACCAATTCATTAGTATAGTATCTTCTAATAAATTGCTCTAATTTAGTTTGTATGCTTTTGAAATTATTCAACATTAATTATTTAACTCACTAAACTACAATTTTATTTTAACCTGCAAATACCTAAATTTGGTAAGATTCTGTTAATTTCGAGAAGTTGTGTTAAAATAAAGACCAACTCAAAACTATATTTTGATGAAAGACTTAAAATATCTTGCTGCGTTTTCGATTCCTGTTGCTGCATGGATTGGATTGTTTTTTAAAGGAAATCTTGTGTTTTTGACACCAGTCTTTGCATTTATCATCATACCATTACTTGAATTAGTATTCCCTATTGACACTCATAACTTGTCTTCTGGAGCAGTTGAAAATAAATTAAAACGAAAAATCTTTGATTGGTTATTATACCTAAATTTACCTGTGGTTTACGGATTGTTATTCTTTGGGATATTCGAAGCAACCAACTCAACTATTGAAACTTACGAACTTATAGGAATGATTATTTCTATAGGTATTGTTTTGGGTGTAAATGGAATTAATGTGGCTCATGAATTGGGTCATAGACAAAACACAAAAGAACGCTTTATTGGTAAAGCTTTACTTCTTCCATCTCAGTATATGCATTTTTATGTAGAACACAATTTTGGTCATCATTTACACGCTGCGACTCCAGAAGATCCAGCAACCGCTAGGTATAATCAAAGTGTGTATTCGTTCTGGTTTACATCGGTATTCCGACAGTATTCGAGTGCATGGAAAATTCAAAATAAGCTTTTAAAAAACAACAATAAAGGTTTCTTTTCTTTTAAAAACGACATGCTTTGGTATGTTTTATTTCAAATTAGTTATCTGTTAATTATATTGTTTGTCTTCGGTAATATTGGATTTCTTTTTGCGCTCACGTCTGGAATTATTGGTTTTTTACTTCTTGAGACCGTAAATTACATAGAGCATTACGGCTTATTGCGTCTTAAAACCAAATCTGGTCGTTATGAGCGAGTTAAAGAAATGCATTCTTGGAATTCTAATCATATTGTAGGAAGAATTGTGCTCTATGAATTGACAAGACATAGCGATCATCATTTTAAATCTTCAAAGAAATATCAAATTTTAGATTGTCATGATGAAAGTCCGCAAATGCCATTTGGTTATCCAACATCAATGGTATTGGCAATGCTTCCACCTTTATGGTTTCGTATTATGAATAAGCGTGTTCCTAAGGAAATGGTTCTAATTAAATAATGTTTTTATTCAATAATTAGTTTTACAGTTTTATTAACTAATCCTATATCAATATTTACAAGATATATTCCGGATTTCAAATGACTAACATTTAATTTAATAGTACTTAACCCTCTTTTCTCTTGTTGAATTACTTTTTTCCCTAAAACATCAAAAACTTGAACCGATATGCTTTCAAATAATTCATTAAATTCAATATTAACATAATCACTACTTGGGTTTGGATATAACCTAAAATCTTCAAAAATAAAATCCTTTATAGTTAACGACGGCTCGTTAAATACTCTAACATGTCCAGAATTAGAACCATTTCCATCATTGTTAATTGCACCAATGGCAACTCTAGAACCACTATCATTTAAACAAATAGAATAACCTGATTGATCATTAGTTGCTTCACCTATTAGATCTGAACCAATTTGATTCCAATCTGAACCATCAAACTGAAAAACTCGTCCTCGACCTGCAAAACCATTAGTACCTATGTCTCCAACAGCAACAATTGTCCCGTTTCCATTTAAACTTGTCGAATAGCCTGAAAAAATAGTTGTAGCGTCCCCTAAAATTTTTGCGCCTTTGACTACCCAATCGATACCATTAAATTCATAGACAGTTACACTTCCAGAGGACGACCCTCCATCATTGTCATTAATAGTACCAACAGCTATAGTTTGCCCATTAGAGCTTAAACTTAAAGAGTATCCTAAATAGCCGTTATTTACATCACCATCAATATCTCCTCCTATTTGCGTCCAAGTTCCGGCTATATTTTGAAAAACTCTTGCGTGACCTCCACCACTTATCAATCCATCGTTCTCAATTGCACCAACAGCAACTATTGATCCATCAGAACTTATGCTTGTGGTTCTACCAAACTGGTCTCCAGAAGCTTCTCCAATAATGTTTTGTCCTAACTGAATCCAATCTGTGCCATTAAAACTAAAAATACTTGCTGATCCTGAATTGTTTCCATTTGTATCATTACCTATTTCTCCAATAGCCAGAATAGTCCCATCATCGTTTAAACTTACTGATGACCCAAAGTTGTTTACATTTCCACTGCCATTAATATTGTTACCCAATTGAACCCAATCTGTACCATCATACTGTAATACTTTTACTTGTCCAGCAAATGGAGCACCATCAGAGTTGCCGGGTGATGAAACCGCAACAATACTTCCTGTTCCGTTTAGACTTACAGAAAAGCCCATATTATCATTATCAGACTGACCCTCTATATCGTTTCCTAATTGTATCCAACTTCCAGAATTATTTTGATATACTCTAACTTGTCCAGCATCGCTTCCTCCATCGTCGTTTCTATATGAACCTATTGCAACTATATTTCCTTCATTGTTAAGACTAATTTCGAATCCTGAAGTATCATTTACAACTTCACCATCAATGTCGACTCCGACTTGAACCCATTGTGCTTGTAACATGAATGGGGCTAATAAAAATAAAAGTAGTATTTGTTTCATGGTATTTAAGATGTTAATTAATATAAAAACAAATCTAAAGCATCAACAAACATGAAAACATACGTCAAAGAGCGTATTTTTAATACCTTTGCGGACTTAAAACAAAATCATGACTAAAGACGTTCGTGTGCGTTTCGCACCAAGCCCAACAGGACCTTTACATATTGGAGGTGTTAGAACCGCACTTTTCAACTATTTATTCGCAAAAAAACACAATGGAACTTTTGTACTTAGAATTGAAGATACTGACCAAAACCGCTATATTAAAGGCGCTGAGGATTATATAGTAAAGTCTCTAAATTGGTGTGGTATTCCCTTTGATGAAGGGCCGAATACAAATGAAAAATTTGCACCTTACAGGCAAAGTGAGCGCAAACATTTGTATAAAAAATATGCAGATGAACTTATTGAAAAAGGTCATGCTTACTATGCTTTCGACACTCCTGAAACATTAGATTTTCACAGGAAAGATCATGAAGCTAACGGAAAGACCTTTATTTATAATTGGCATAACCGTTTGAAACTAAGTAATTCTTTATCACTTTCAAATGAGGATGTTATGGCAAAATTAGAAGCTGGGGAAGACTATGTCATACGATTTAAATCACCGCAGGATAATACCTTACATCTAAAAGATATAATTCGAGGTGATATTAAAATTGATACTAATGTTTTAGATGATAAAGTCCTATTCAAAAGCGACGGTATGCCAACATATCATTTAGCAAATATTGTTGACGATCATTTAATGGAAATCTCTCATGTGATTCGTGGCGAAGAATGGTTGCCGTCATTAGCTTTGCACTATCAATTATACAACGCTTTTGGTTGGGAAGCTCCTCAATTTGCACATTTACCATTAATCTTAAAGCCCACTGGAAAAGGTAAGCTAAGCAAGCGTGATGGAGATAAATTAGGCTTTCCTGTGTTTCCTCTTGAATGGAAAGATTCTAAATCTGATGATGTGTCTAAAGGCTACAAAGAAGAAGGTTATTTTTCTGAAGCTGTAATTAATTTCTTAGCGTTTTTAGGTTGGAATCCTGGCACTGAACAAGAACTCTTTAATCTTGAAGAGCTTATAAATGCTTTTGATTTAGAACGCGTCAATAAAGCTGGAGCACGTTTTGATCCGGATAAAATCAAGTGGTTTAATCACCACTATATGCAAAATCAGAACAACAAAGATTTAGCTATAGCATTTCAAAATTCAAGATCTGAATTAGCAGAAATTGACACGCAATTTATAGAGATGGTAATAGCTTTGGTAAAAGAGCGCTCTACATTTGTTTCTGATTTTTGGGAATTAAGTCACTTCTTCTTTATCGCTCCTTCATCTTATGATGAAAAAGCATCAAAAAAAGCTCTAAAAGAAGGAACTTCTGAAATTTTAACAACCGTAAAGCAACTCGTTGATTCGGTTGAAGATTTTACGGTAGAAAACCTACAAACTAGCGTTAAAAGTTGGATTACTTCTAACGACATTGGCTTCGGAAAAGTCATGATGCCATTACGATTGGCACTTGTTGGTGCGCTTCAAGGTCCAGATGTATTTGATATTATCTATATGATTGGAAAAGCTGAAACGTTAAAACGAATAGATACTATGATTGCATCAATTTAAAATGTAATCATTAGCGAGAACGCTAACATAGTTTGATTTCCTTCAAATTTTTCTGAAGAAGGTGGTAAATTGAGGTCTTCGTCATTAAGTTTGTTTAAAATATTTGTAAACCCGTAACTGTAAGTGGCTCTAATTTTAAAATTACCTATACCTGCGGATGCACCAACAACACCATTGACATTAAATGGTGATACATTACTTATGTCCTTGGCTGTTAAATTATCGTAGCCAGCTACTACAGCATCAAATCCGTTGCTTAGATAATTATCAATTAAAAAATCTTCTTGATTACTATCTTTTAGTTCAAGATTTCCGTTGTACTGCAATTGTGGACCAATATCAAGTGTGATATTATCACTTAATAATTTTACGTGAAGCATAAATGCTAATTGCACAGCCATTATATCATATTCAATCATTTCAGTTTGAAGTGGTGTTGCTAGAGAACGGCCTTCTATTTCTATAGAATTTTGAGACAATTGCAGACCATAACTTACCGTAAACCATTTATGAGGAATATCAACAGTAGCAATCATTCCTCCCATGAAACCAGATCCACTTGTGGTCTTAAAATTATCTGTTGTAATATCATATTGAGTTAATCCTCCAATAAGACCAATACCATTTTTTATTTTATATCTTTTGTGTTGAGCATTTGAAATTGTAACAAAAGCTATACAAAACACTACTAATACTATAAACTGCTTTTTTTGCATCTTTAAAATGTGTGATTTAAGCAAATATAACTTAATTTAGTAACTGATTATTTCATCTAACCACTTAAAAAACTTGTTATGGGCCAATTTATTTTCATACCTATTATCTTTTTTAGCTTAATTGTATTGATTTCTGCTTTCTTTATTGTTAAACAGCAAACAGCTGCCATTATTGAAAGATTTGGTAAATACCAAAGCATAAGACACTCTGGTCTTCAGCTTAAAATACCTTTAGTAGATAGGATCGCAGGAAAGGTAAGTTTAAAAATCCAACAGTTAGATGTTATTATCGAAACCAAAACTCTAGATGATGTATTTGTACGTCTAAAAGTATCTGTTCAATACAAAGTGATAAGAGATAAAGTATACGAAGCGTTTTATAAATTAGATTATCCTCACGATCAAATTACATCATATGTATTTGATGTGGTTCGTGCCGAAGTTCCAAAAATGAAGTTAGACGATGTATTCGTTAGAAAAGATGATATAGCTATAGCTGTAAAATCAGAATTAAATGATGCAATGATAACTTATGGTTACGATATAATTAAAACTTTAGTTACAGATATTGATCCTGATGCACAAGTAAAAGAGGCTATGAATAGGATTAATGCTTCAGAGCGTGAAAAAATTGCCGCACAGTTTGAGGGTGATGCAGCTCGTATTTTAATTGTAGAAAAAGCAAAAGCTGAAGCAGAAAGTAAACGTTTACAAGGACAAGGTATTGCTGATCAACGTCGTGAAATTGCTCGAGGTTTAGAAGAATCTGTTGAGGTATTAAATAAAGTTGGAATCAACTCTCAAGAAGCATCGGCTCTTATTGTTGTAACCCAACATTATGACACGCTACAATCAATAGGTCAAGAAACTAATAGCAACTTAATATTGTTACCAAATTCACCTCAAGCAGGAAGTCAGATGTTGAATGACATGGTGGCCAGTTTTACTGCAAGTAATCAAATTGGTGAAGCCATGAAAAATTCAAGAAAGAAAAAAGAAGAGTAATATTGAGTTGTGCATAAAAAACAAAACCTCGAAAACTATTTTCGAGGTTTTTTTATGAGAATGGATGTCTCTCGTCCCAATCTCTAACTGGGTTTGCATACTTTACTACTAGTTTCATAATCGTATTAGCAAACATATTATTTGTGTGCTTTAAATAGATTTGCATTTGCTTCGGTTTAGCGCCAATAGAACTTTTAATTTCCATCGCTGTTCTCGCAAAAATCACTTGATTATACTTGTTTTCAATACCAAATGATGCCATATCAAATAACATATTTAAATACATCTGATATTCATGCTGTGACTCTTGTTTATAACCTAAAAAATAAGTTTCTAACTTGTTGTAATTTTTAATTAATGAATAAAAACCAACTAATTCTTCATTTAAATAGTAACCAAATATCTTAAAACCATTGTTAAGCTCCTTTTTAAGGTGGTAAAAATGTGCTTTATGTAGTTTGAAGGAATTTACTCCAGCATTATCTGATACATTTTCGTAAAGCTTATAAATTTCTTGTGATGAATTATTTACATCTTCTAAACTTAGCTCTCTACAAACAATATTTTGACTTTTTTTTCGAGCTGTCTTATATCGCCTTCTGTACTTTTTATTAAACGCAGTAATATAGTCTTGAGGTGTTTGCCAATCATTTTTAATATCAAAAACCATATTGGGTTGGGCTTGTGCCTTGAATAATTTATGGTTTTTAAAAAAGCTTTCATTTAAATGAAACCAATCATCTTCAAAATAATCTTTAAAAGCAATGATGCGTATTTTCTTTTGAAATTGTTTTTTAACTGTTTGTGTTAGCGCCTTTAAACCTTGAGATAATTGATTTAAAAAATCATCTTGAGTAATCGCTTCAGAATTAAAATACATACCATGCTGACCTGTGTGCATAAGATTCCCAATGATTAAAGCATTGCCCTTAACAATCTTTGAAATTAGATACTTTCCGCATTTTTTAAAAAACTTATTTGATGTTTTTCTAAACACATCATCTAAATACATTTCCACTCGCTGAATAATTGCTATTCCGACTAAAATTTCAGATTTAAAAACTCCTAAATAGAACGTTGAGATGTTGTTGGGAGAAGACGCTTCTAAAGCTTTAAGAAAAGGTGATTTTAAAAACACATCATGAGTAGTAAGCGCATCCCAAGAATCGGGTAAGTCAGATGTAGAATGATATAATTTAAAATGTGTCAATATGATAAAAATAAAAAGACTGAAAACCTATGTCATCAGTCTTTTATAGTTCTTTTATGTTACAAAATTAAACCCAACCACAAACGATGGCTCCCATTATTGTTAAGGCTACTGTCCAATACATTCCATTAATTAGGATGTATTTCCAGCTTTTGCGCTCAAACATTCCGTTAATTGCTATCACAGGCACAAACAGGAATAGCCCAGAAAGTAAACCATGTAATGCACCATGCTTATAGGTTCTAAAAGCATTTCCGTAATCTGCCATAAAAGCATCGTACGTCGGCTCAGCTATAGATGGATCACCACCTATCATACCTAGAGCACCGAATTGATGAATTGTAAGTGTTTGTGTAAAAAAGGCTAGAAGAAATGATAATACTAATGACACTAAAAAAATAACTGGTACACTGCCTTTTTTCATTTTCTCTTCTGTCATTTCCGCTTCTCGAGCCCAACTGGTTCCAAATGTTTTGGGGTTATACCAAAAAAAACCCAAAAGTACAGGGACGATTGCTGCAACTAGAATTGCTAAATAATTAAATTCCATGATGTAAATTGATTATAGTTAGTGTTATAAATATAGTTAAAATCAATTGTTTAGATCATTTTTTAACGTTTGATAAAAAAGTAAGGTTTAAATTTTTATATAATTGCCCTAGCTTCTTCTACTAAAATTTCGTTTTTATCTTCTAAGGCTCTAACAATAAAAGCATTTATATCTTCATTACGCTTTTGTCCGTTTTTAAGTAAAACACCAAGTGCTAACATAACAGCTATTCGTGTGCCTGCCTTTTTTACTGCTGTATTAAATAAGGGCTGTAATTCTTCATAACTCACCTCATTGGCTAGTTTTAAAATTTCCGCTTTTGACTTTTCACGTTTAACCTCTGGTAAATTAGTATACTTTTTTCCAAGCTGCTTTATTACCTCAATTGCTGGGCGTTTTTTTTGAGGTTGCTTTGGTTGGTTTTGGTGTTGTTGTGGTTTAGGTTTTTGTTTGGCCCAAGAGTCTCTTAAACCAACTGTTTTATTAAAAACTAGGTGCTCCGAGGTTGAATCTTCATCCACATTAAAATAACCTATACGTTGAAATTGAAAAGAATCTCCCGTTTTGACATCAGCCAAACTAGGTTCAACAAATGCTTCAATTGTTTTTAAAGAATTTGGATTAATAAATTCCATAAAATCTTTGTCTTGATGACCATCTGGTGCTTCATCAATAAACAATCTATCGTACTCTCTAACTTCTGCTTTAATAGCGTGTTTTATTGACACCCAATGCAATGTGCCTTTCACTTTCTTTTCGGTGTCTGTTGAATACGTACAATGGATTTCTTTAATGTTACCAGCATCGTCTTTGACAACACTTTCTCCTTTTATAATGTATGCATTTTTTAGACGTACTTCACTACCTAGTTTTAATCTGAAAAACTTACTACTCGCCTCTTCTTTGAAGTCAGATTTTTCAATATACAGTTCTCTTGAAAACGGTACTTTTCTTGAGCCAGCACTTTCATCTTCTGGGTTATTTTCTGCCTCAAACCACTCCTCTTTTTCATCAGGATAATTCGTAATTACTAACTTGACAGGATCTAAAACAGCCATCACTCTAGGTGCAGTATGATTTAAATCTTCACGAACACAAAACTCTAAAAGTGAGACATCAATTATGTTTTCGCGTTTAGCTACACCAACTTTTTCAATAAAATTACGTATTGAGTTTGGTGTGTAACCACGACGACGTAAACCTGAAATAGTTGGCATTCTAGGATCATCCCAACCAGACACATGGCCATCGTCTACCAATTTGAGTAACTTACGCTTACTCATGATAGTATAACTTAGATTCAATCGCGCAAATTCTCGTTGTTTAGGACGCATAGGAAGCCTTTCTGAAGCATATCCATAAACATGTTCCTTAAACCAATCATAAAGTTCTCTATGAGGTTTAAATTCAAGTGAGCATAGTGAGTGCGAAATTTGTTCGATATAATCACTTTCACCATGTGTCCAATCATACATTGGATAAATACACCACTCATCACCTGTTCTATGGTGATCTTTTTTTAGAATGCGATACATAATTGGATCACGCATCAACATATTTGGGTGTTGCATATCAATTTTAGCACGAAGAATATGTGAACCTTCATCGAATTCGCCTTGTTTCATACGCTCGAATAAATCTAGGTTTTCTTCAACAGTTCTATTGCGATATGGACCATCAACACCAGGTTGTGTTGGTGTTCCCTTCTGCTCTGCCATGGCTTCGCTAGATTGAGAATCTATATAAGCTTTACCATCTTTGATTAATTGAACGGCCCATTTATAGAGGGTGTCAAAATAATCTGAAGAATATAATTCGTTAGCCCATTCATAACCCAGCCATTGTATGTCGCGTTTAATAGCATCTACATACTCCTGTTCTTCTTTTGCTGGGTTTGTATCATCAAAACGGAGATTTACAGGTGCATTATACTTTTCACCTAAACCAAAACTAATCCCTATGGCTTTAGTGTGGCCAATATGCAAATAACCATTTGGCTCGGGAGGAAAACGAAAACGAAGTTTATCTTTTGATAAACCATTTGATAAATCTTCTTCTATAATGTGCTCAATAAAATTAAGCGATTTTGATTCTTCAGACATCTCAGTAAAATTATTACACAAAATTAAGTAATTATACATTGTATTGGATATAAATCTGTTCTAGTTTGATTAATTTTATAGAAAATTAAAACCATGGAACATACCAACTATAAATGTCCGAAATGTGACAACAGAACATATAAAATAGGACAAATGAGAGCAACTGGTGGAACGCTTTCAAAAATATTTGATGTCTTTACAAATTAATTATGGGAATTATTAAAGTAGAAAATATTAGAGTTTATGCGCATCATGGTTGTTTGAAAGAAGAAACTATCATTGGTAGTAATTATCGTGTAGATTTAGAGGTTAAAGCTAATTTAAAGACTTCTGCTAAAACCGATGAATTAGTTGACACTGTTGACTATGTGCTTTTGAATAAGATTGTAAAAGAAGAAATGCAACACCCTTCAAAACTATTAGAAACTGTTGCAAAACGCATTTTAGATCGTATATTTAATGAAGATGCTTTAGTAAGAAAAGCAAGCATTAGTGTGAGTAAAATTAATCCTCCAATTGGTGGTGATGTAGAAATGGTAACGATAAAAATGACTGAAAGACGAAAAAAGTAAGGGTTAATAGTGTAAAATGGTATTTTTTTTTACATTTGCCTTCCTTGTTTGTTACAATCCATAAAATTGTCACTTTCAAATTAAATTGGCGTCTTGGCCGAGTGGCTAGGCAGAGGTCTGCAAAACCTTGTACAGCGGTTCGAATCCGCTAGACGCCTCAAAAGAGAAGAGATACTCAACAGTATCTCTTTTTCTTTTAATTTTTTTAAAAAATAGATAAAAACGTAAACAGCGCTTCGAATCTGTGAGAAGACACAACAAAAAAGAGATACTTAACAGTGTCTCTTTTTTTATTTTAATTCTTAAAAATTAGTTAAACCAAACTGCATAACGTTGTCTTCTTAACTCTAAAGCAAGCGTTTCTTCCATTTTTAAGGCTTCTGCTCTCGTTTTTAAAGGCGGAATATGATTATATAAACTAGGTCGTAAATAAGACCCATATTTCTCAACAATATTAGAAGATAATTTATAGCCTTTTTTATTTCTATAACCTGTCTTATGTTGATGAAATCGTTCTTTTGGAGTTTTGCTTGTCATACCAACATAAAGACATTCTAGAACACCATTAAATTGTGGATTAGCCTCTCTGAATTTTCTGTTTTCAGTAAACACTCTTTTAGATAATTCTACAACGTAAATGCGATACTCTGTTTTAGCCAATGTGTTACAAGCGGTTTTCGATTTGTTCTTGAATTTTTTCTTTTCCTTTTGGAAACAAACCTTGCGATAACAATAAAACACCAAATCCAAGAATCACTAAAGCAATAATTTTTTTTGTTTTATAGATAAGCCGAGGAGTAAGCTTGCTTTTTAAGCGTTTCGCTACGGCTATTTTAACTAAATCGGTTAAGAAATAAACCGTAAGCATTGTAACAATAAAAACTGTAACGCCATTTTCTGATTCTGTTATAGAACTTCCAACCACAATGAAGCCTAACCAACCTAAAAGCACGCCAATATTGATAAAATTGAGTAAAAACCCTTTAATAAATAGTCTTCCAAAATCATTTTTAGGCATTTCAACTCTATGGTATTCTTTAACTATAGAACGAAATGACTTAGAAGTCTTTGCAAAAGAAATGATACCATAAACCACAAGTAATACACCTCCAAAAATTAAGAAATTTGGATCGTCTTTTATTTTGTCTATAAGTTTATTGGTACTGTAAAAGGCAACAAAAATAAATACTACATCAGCTAGAATAACGCCTAAGTCAAAAATTAAAGCGCTTTTGAATCCTTTGGTAGCACTAGTTTCGAGCAGTACAAAAAATACTGGACCAATAGTGAAGGCAAGGATGATTCCAAAAGGAATAGCTGCTAAAATATCATCAAACATATAAAGTACATCGCTTTCTTACAAAATTAATAAAAAAGACGCTTACTACATTGATAGTTTGCTGATTAGTTCATGCGTTTCACGCGACCTCCGAATGTGGTCTTTTCTTTTACATTTTTTGGATTCCCATAAATATATACATCACCACCTGCAAGCACTTTTGCATCTACTGTTCTAGATGCATGAATATCAGCTTCACCAGCTGCTTTTATATTCACAGTGGTATTTTGAGTTTCGAAGGATTGTCCTTCGTAAATTCCTCCTGTATTTAAGGTAATGTCTTGAGAAATCGCTTTTCCTCTGGTTTCAATTATTCCACCTGTAACAGCTCTTATTTCAACTTTACTCACATCCAAACCAATTTTTAAACGCGCTCCTTCTTGGGCTCTGAGTTCTATATGATTTTGAGTAATTAATTCATTAGATGAAATAAACGCACCTTCATTACCATCAATGATCTTTAGTTTCGTGTAGTAGACAGCTACGAACGTTCGTTCGCCATTAAAGGTTTTGTCTAATTTCATTCTAATTTTAAGCTTACCGTCTTTGTTAATGACTTCAACATCTTCGATATCGTCTCCAGTAATTTCGACTTTATCAACATCTGATTTAATTAAATTAACTTCGATTAGATCATACACTTTGACTTCATTAAAATCACCAACTCCTCTTTCTTTTGGGTTTTGTGCAATAGATAATGAGGTTACGATTAATAATGCAATGGTTAAAATAGTTTTCATTTGATTATAACTTTATGTTGTTTCTTGATTGTTTCTGCTACTAAAGAGTTAACAAAAACAAGAATGTTACAGTTTCGATAAAAATTATTTGAACTAAGCAACTGAAACTGCTGTTCCGGTAACAGAAACCATAGCGTAATTACTTGTAGTTAATTCTATTTCAACTTTAATCCCGACAACAGCATTAGCATCAAGACGTTTTGCATTTTCTTTTAATCGTTGAAATGCGACTTCTTTTGTTGTATCTATACTCTCTTGAACAGACTTATAATATTTAGACATACTAAAACCCATATTTATTTTTCCTTCAAAAATAGCTATTCCAGTAACGATGCCTTTATAATCAGAAATTTTAAAACCTTCAATTGAATTTGTTGTCGTTAGTACCATATTATTTGTTTTAATTTTATGATTTTACATACTGTAATCAAAAATAATGAGATACAGAATTTATTTCAGCATGAGAATTACTTTTTTTTCGCGTTAAGGATGGAGGTATTGTTGGAGCTCTTTTTACTATTGTTGAGATTCTTCGACAAACTCAGAATGATAATAAAAAAGCGACTACCGAGAGCCTGACCTTTAGGTAACGCCATAAAACTAATCTTCTATATGCTTACCTATAAGCGTAAAATCTAAATGCTTTTTAACCAAGTCGGTATTTTTAACTTTTACAACCACCTCATCTCCTAGTTGATACATGGTTTTTGAATTCTTACCGATTAATGCGTAATGATCTTCATCAAATTGATAATGATCATCTTTCATATCTCTCACACTCACCATGCCTTCGCATTTATTTTCAATAATTTCAACATAAATTCCCCAATCTGTAACACCAGAAATCACACCAACAAAGTTTTCGTCTTTATGATCTTCCATAAAACGAATTTGCATGTATTTAATAGAATCACGCTCGGCTTTAGTGGCAAGATATTCCATTGTGCTTGAGTGGTTACATTTCTCTTCGTAATCATCTTCATTAGCAGATTTACCACCATCGAGATAGTGTTGTAATAGTCGATGTGCCATCACATCTGGATAACGACGGATAGGCGAGGTAAAATGAGAATAATAATCGAATGCTAATCCGTAATGACCAATATTATGAGTAGAATATTCGGCCTTACTCATGGTGCGGATTGTTAAAGTATCTACTAAATTTTGTTCTTTTTTACCAACCACTTCTTTAAGTAAGTTGTTTAATGAACTCGCAACACTTTTACGATCTTTAAAATTTAATTTGTATCCGAAACGACCAACCACATTTTGTAGAGATGCTAGTTTACTGTCGTCTGGTTCATCGTGTATTCGATATACAAATGTTTTCTTTTGTTTACCAATAAATTCTCCGACTTTCCTGTTCGCCAACAACATAAATTCTTCAATCAATTTATTAGCTTCCTTACTTGTTTTAAAGTAGACACCAACTGGATTTGCTTCTTTGTCTAAATTGAATTTTACTTCGACTTTATCAAAAGAAATCGCTCCAGAACTCATACGTTTGCGTCGCATAATTTTAGCGAGTCTATCTAACATTAAAGTAGCATAAGCTATATCTGATGAAGTTTTATAGGTTTTTCCTGTTAGTGATACGTCTTTTGGAATTTCAGTATTGATAAGATCTCTCGACTCAGCTTGAGCTGACAATTGAAATTTTGGATTGTTGTCTATAATAGCTTGTGCTTCTTCATAAGCAAAGCGTGCATCTGAATAGGTCACAGTTCTTCCAAACCATTGGTCTTTTATTTCTGCTTTATCATTCATTTTAAAGACTGCAGAGAATGTGTATTTCTCTTCATGTGGTCTCAATGAACACGCTCCATTAGATAATATTTCTGGAAGCATTGGTACTACTCTATCTACTAAATAAACAGAAGTTGCGCGTTCGTAAGCTTCATCATCAAGAACTGTATCTTCTTGTAAATAGTGAGATACATCTGCGATATGAATTCCGATTTCGAAAAGTCCATTATCTAGGACTTTAAACGATAAGGCATCGTCAAAATCTTTAGCGTCTTTAGGATCGATGGTAAAGGTTAAATCTTTACGCATATCGCGACGTTTGGCGATTTCTTCTTTAGTGATAGACGTGTCTAAGGTATTAGCGTACTCTTCTACTTCGTAGGGAAATTCTAGAGGTAATCCGTATTCAGCAAGAATAGCATGTATTTCGGTATTATGATCTCCTGGTTTACCAAGAACTTTTAGTACGCGTCCGTTTGGTGAATCTGCTTTTTCTGGCCAATCATCAAGTGATACTAATACCTTGTCACCATCTTCAGCTTTATTAATTTTATTGATTGGTACAAAAATATCTTTATACATTTTGTTTCCATCAGGAACTACAAATGCAAAGTTTTTCTTATCATGAATTTGAATTGTACCAACATATTCACTTTTAGCACGTTTGATAATGCTTGTAATTTCGCCTTCAACTTTACCACGTTTTCTGCGCTTGTAGGCGTAAAATTCTACTTCGTCGCCATGTAAGGCTTTATTCATATTATTTGAAGCGATGTAAACATCATCTTCAAAATCATCTGTAACAATGTAACCAGAACCACGTGATGCCATATCAACAATACCTGTGTGGTATTCGGTATTTACGATGGCTTTAAATTTACCACGATCAACTTGTTCAATCTCTTGTCTTGAAGTAAGTTTAGCGAGTGTTTTTATGATTTGGTTTCTACTACTAGCGTCATTAACACCAAGTATAGCAGCAATTTGTTTGTAGTTAAATGTTTTGTTTCTTTCTTTTTTTAAAATACTAAGAATTGTATTGGTAAGGTTTGAAATTCCTTTATTGGATTTCTTTTTTTTTCGTTTTGTCATTATAAATTTTTAATCATTGTATTTGTCATTCAGAGTGAAACGATGAATCTTATCTTCTGAAGAGATTGCCTCGCTTTGCTCGCAATGACAATTAAATTTTTAACTCAATAGCAGGTGAAGTAAATCTATTAAGTTATTACAAATCTACGGTTTAATTATTTAATCGTGTTTTGCTAGTGTTAAATTAATGGAATTAAACTGTAAATAAACTACTCAATAATCAACTTTTTAGAGGCTTTTCCTTGAGTAGTTTGAATCTCAACAATATACGTTCCTGAAGCTAATGCAGACGTGTTTACAATCAATTCTTCTGAAGTTAAAACAACTTGACCTAAGGTGTTGTAAATCGTTACTGTTTCGAGTTTTGAAGTGTCTTTTAACTGAATTGTGAATTGGTTTTTTGTTGGGTTTGGGTAAAGTTGAAATGATGTATTTTGGAATTCATCAACTGACAATGGATCAGTTAAATCAAATACTTGAACTTGACCTGAATTTATTCCATTAGCATCATTATTTAATGCACCAATTACTACAGTGGTACCATCTCCAGATAAAGCTAAATTAGTACCAAAATTATCTTCTAGTACGTTACCATCAATATCAGTTCCTAATTGAGTCCATGTATTATTTTCTAATGTATAAACACGTGCATGACCTGCATCAGAAGCATTTCCATCATTAAAACGTGCACCAATAGCTACAATAGTTCCATCTGCAGATAAAGACACTGAAAACCCTGAGCGATCATCTGCAGCTTCTCCATCAATATCAGTTCCTAATTGAGTCCAAATATTATTTTGAAATTCAAATACACGTACATGACCAGAAGCATCTCCATTGCCATCATTAAGAGGTGCGCCAATTGCTACTCTACTTCCATCTGAAGATAAAGATACACTTTGACCAGACTGGTCATTAAGTGCTTCGTTATCAATATTACTACCTAATTGTACCCAGTTAGTGCCTTGAAGTTCATAAATTCTTGTTTTAGCAAAAGTACCTGTAGCACCAACGGCTAAAATAGTACCATCTGAAGACAAGGATACACTGTTTCCAAATCTTTCAAAAGCTTCAGATCCATTTATAGTATTTCCAATTTGTGTCCAACTCGTACCTTGATACTGATATATTTTAACATGACCAGCATTTTGTCCATTAGCGTCATTATCTGTAGAACCGATTGCTAATATGCTTCCATCTGAGGATAAAGCTGTACTTCTTCCGAAGAAATCTAATTCATTTTCGCCATCTAAATCAGCTCCTAATTGCGTCCAGGTATTATTTTGAAATTCAAATACACGTACATGACCAGATCTATCTCCATTACCATCATTTCCAAAGGCACTAATAGCGACTTTTGTTCCATCTGAAGATAATGTAGTTACAATTCCAGAAGCATCAAATTCTGCTTCACCATCAATTTTAGTTCCTTGTTGTACCCAAATATCATTAACATTTTGATACATACTAACAGAGCCTGAATTAAACCCATTTCCGTCATCAAAATCAGAACCAATCGCGATAATTGTTCCATCTGAAGAAATAGACACACTTACACCAAATCTGTCTGTTTCAGAATCTCCATTAATATTTTGACCTATTTGAACTTGTGCTAATGAAATAAAGGAAAGACATAAGAATGGTAAAGTAATTTTTTTCATAATGGTTGGTTTATAATTAAACAGATGTAATTAAAATTTACCTACCTCAACACAAAAAATAACACTTATCAACATATATTACATTATTATCTTTTTTCTTTTAAAAATTTAAAAAATAAATGATGGTTATTATAGTCTGTTAATAGTGACAATAACTTTTTTTAACTTTGTTTTGATATGTGACTTATAGAATTCGATTAATAAGTAATGAACATTAATTATTTAGTTAACTCATTCATTTTAAATTCAATTTACAAAACTATCAACACCTGTTGATAAGCTATGTTGACAACTAAAATTTAATAAGTATTGTAAATTATACTGTTGGTATCTTAGTATTTTGATGCTAATAACTCAGCCACAAAAAACAATTAACTTTTTAGGTTGTTTCGATTTAGTTTTCGTTTGAAAAAATAACCAGATATTCCTAATAAAAGTTTTAAATACTTAGGATAAGATATTAACAAGTAATGAAAAGTAAAGTGCTAAGAAGTTAACAATGCTTATTTAACTGATAATTTTAAAATTAAATATTATGAATAAGTAAAGTTGTTTTCAATACCATAATTTATAAGCAATTATTAACTTTATACTTTTAAACAACACCTCATAACTATGACTATTTCAATAGGTAACGATCACGCAGGAACTGAGTATAAACAAGCGATTCAAGCGTATTTAAAAACGAAAGGATTTACAGTTAATAACTACGGTACAAATACTAATGATAGTGTTGATTACCCAGATTTTGTTCATCCTGTTGCTACTGATGTTACCGAAGCTAAAGCAAACTTTGGGATCTTAATTTGTGGAAGTGCAAATGGTGTTGCGATGACAGCTAATAAACATCAAAAAATTAGAGCTGGTATTTGTTGGACTAAGGAAATAACTGAACTTACAAGACAGCATAATAATGCTAATATTTGTTGTATACCAGCTCGTTTTACAGCAGTTCAACAAGCGATTCAAATTGTAGAGACTTTTTTAAATACTGAATTCGAAGGTGGTCGCCATCAAAAACGTATCGATAAGATTCCTATTTCATGTTAAGTATAAAAACAAAAACCTTTCAAGAATTAAGCACACAAGAATTATACGATATACTTCAACTTAGAAGTGAAGTATTTGTTGTAGAACAAGATTGTGTCTATCAAGATGTCGATGGAAAAGATCAAAATGCTTTACATGTTTTAGGTTATAAAAACAATGTTTTAGTTGCGTATACTAGAATTTTTAAACCAGGTTATTATTTTGAAGAAGCTAGTATTGGTAGAGTAGTGGTTAAAGTTACTGAACGAGAACATCAATATGGATATGATATTATGAAAGCTTCAATTGAAGCAATTAAATACAACTATAAGGTGAACACTATAAAAATATCAGCACAAACATACTTAAAACGTTTTTATAACAATTTAGAATTTTATGAAGTAGGAGAGGAGTATCTAGAAGATGGTATTCCACACATAGGAATGATTAGAGATTAATTACGTCTTCGACTAACTTCACCAACATAAGTCACTAAAACCTCAACGCGTCTATCAAATTTTGGCTCACCACCTAAAGGGAATTTACGGCGCATACCAACATACTTCATACGTCGTTTATCAACCCCTTTTTTTGCTAAAAAATCATAAATAAACTTAGCTCTAGCAACAGAAAGGTTTCGTTTTTTTGTCTGTCGGTCAATAGCATCTCTACTATTTTGAGTACAACACACATGGCCTTGAATGGTAAAATAAATATCTTTTCGTTCTAATAAAGCATTAGCTAAACTTTCAAGAGTTGGTTTAGATTCTGGTAATAGAGTGCTATAACCTGTTTTAAATAATATATTCTCTAAAGTAAATTTGTCACCAGCTTTTAATTCTCCTTTAATAATATCTTCAACATTCTTAGGTTTTTTAGCAACAACTTTTTTTGTACGTGCTGGATTATAAGGCTCTACAATGATTTCAACCTTTCGATTAAGTCCTCTAATTTTATGAATATCTTCTTCTTTTACAAGTCTCAAAAGTACTTCTCCTTTACCATCTACATTAGTAATAATAGACTCATCAAACTCATTATTAGAAAAAATAGTTTTGATAGCATTTGCTCTATTTTGAGACAACACTAAGTTATAAGAATCACTTCCTCTATCATCTGTAAATCCATAAATAGACACTTTTTTAACGTCAAGTGTTTCTATTTCAGATAAAAAAAGAAGCAGTCTGTAATGTTCTGTTGGAGGAATTTCAAATTGATCAGTTTCAAAATACACCTCATGTGTCTTTATTTCTGTTTGAGAAAACAAAAACGTGCTAAAAAATAATATAACGAAAGGTATATTTTTCATAATGTGTTTTTCATACAACTTATCTAATATAGTCTATTTTAATTTTTTTTTCAAAATTATTAATCTAAATACCCTTTATAATTAGAGTTAGAATTGAGTATTTCTTTGCCTTTTTGAATTTCAGGATTTGTGGCTTTATAATATGTGTAGAGACCTTCTCTATAGAAATAACGTTTAACAATCTCGTCTGATAATAACGCTAATAATTCTGATTTATTAGCATCTATAGCTTGTGTTTTGTAGTTATTTAGCGTATTTAATAAATCATTATAATCCGTATCAATTGCGGTGCCTATTTTTTCTTCTTTAGCCACTAAAAATGCTTCTGCAAAAGCTTTTTCTGCTTTAGTTTCAAAATTAAAATTATTAGTTCTTAAGAAATTTTTAAAACCATTAAACTCAGTATCTGTTAATTCAAACTTAGTAACATCATCAGGTTTCGGATGGTTGTAATAGTAGTCTGTTGCGTACTTAAAAATTAAGTTTTCAGCTAATATAGCATTTGTAATAGGACTTCGTTTGGTCGCTTCTAATTCTAAATCTGGTTGAATTCCTCCACCATCATAAACCGTTCTTCCTTTTTTTGTTTTAAAGGCATTATAGTTTTCTCTTTTTACACGAGTTGCTTTTCCATTTTCATCACGATTCCAATAATCTAAGGCTTGAATACATCTTCCAGAAGGTGTGTAGTAACGAGAAATAGTCACCTTTATTTGGGTACCATATATTAATGGTTTCGGGCGTTGAACTAAACCTTTTCCAAAGCTCCTTGCTCCAATGACCACAGCACGATCTAAATCTTGAAGTGCACCAGAAACGATTTCACTAGCAGAAGCACTACTTCCGTCAATAAGGACCACTAAAGGAATTTCAGTATCAACAGGCTCTTTTTGAGTATAATATGTTTTATTGTATTTTTTTACTTTAGACTTGGTTGTGACAACCAACTGATCTTTTGGAACAAAAATATTAGTAATGTTTACAGCTTCTGTTAATAAACCACCAGGATTTCCTCTAAGATCTAGAATAAGTTGTTTTGCTCCTTGGTTTTTTAAAGCCCTTACAGCGCTTTTGGTTTCCGAAGACGCTTTTCTAGTAAACTTTCGAAGCACAATATAACCTGTCTCGTCATCAATCATAGAATAATGTGGTACTGCATGAATATCAACTGCTTCGCGTTTAATGGTTGCGGTTGCAGTTTTTCCTTGACGTATATAGGTTACAGAAACTTCAGAACCAGCAGCACCTTGAAGTAAATTTCCAGCATCATCTTTAAAATCTGCAACAATTACATTGTCCACTTTAATAATTTCATCACCAGCTTTAAGTCCGGCTTTATCGGCTGCATAATCTTTGTAAGGCTCAACGATTACTAATTTATCTTTAAGTGTTAATACATTCGCTCCAATTCCAGTATAATCACCTGAATTATTAATTCTTGAAGCTTCAACATCTTGTTCATTATAGTAATTTGTGTATGGATCTAAGTCGGCTAGCATACTTTTGATTGCTGTGTCCATCAAATCTCCAGGATTAGTATCATCAACATAATTCATGTTGAGTTCTTTAAACACGGTCGTAAAGATTTCAATCTGTTTTGCAATTTCAAAAAAATCGCTTTTAAAGGCAGTTCCTCCAAAAAATATAGCAATCGCAAATAACGGAATTAGAAGTCGTTTATGTAATCGTCTTTTCATCAGTTTCATCATTTAGTTTTGGGACACTTTTTTTGAGAAAGCATCTAAAAGTAGTTTCATTTTCGTTTCAACGGAATCAAAATCTGTTCCATCTTTACTAATGTACAAAATCATTAACGCATAAGACCCAGAAATGTTGTTAAAATATGTACTTTTGTTTAACCTGTAAGCTTCTCTAAGCAAGCGTTTAATGCGATTTCGATCTACTGCATTTTTAAAACTTCGTTTACTTACAGATACACCTGTTTTAAATTGAATATCATCATTAGAAGTTATTTTTAAATACACCATTCGAAGTGGAAAAGCAGTGACAGATTTGCCTTCAGAAAATAGTTGTTCTATCAATTTCTGACTCTTTAGTTTTTCTTTTTTTGGAAATTTAAACGACATCTAGTCTTATTGAATTTTTCGTTCTAGGTTCATAATTTTTCCTTCCAATTCGTTTAATTTATCATAAATAGTAATAGGCTTCGGGATTTGTTTTGAAGCATACATTATCACTTGCCAGACCTCCATAATATCTTCAAAAGAAATCCTGTAATCTGGAAAATTACCATCTTTATTATCACTTTTTAAAATGAGTTGTTCTTGGTTTTCAGAAGCTTTAATCACGCGTTTTAAAACCACTCCATCATCTTTACTTACAATGACATATACTTCATTAATTTTAATATCTGAAACGCTTTCTATATATTTTCCGTAGACGAAATCACTATCAAAAAAAGTCTGTACCATAGAGTTTCCTTGAACCTCAAAACAACGAAATGTTCCGTTTGTTAATTGAGGCATTTTAAATGACGGAAGCGATTTTATAAATTCAGAATCTCCATAACCATTTAGATAACCTGCTCTTGCTTTTGTAGATACCAATACCACATTTTCTTCTCCTTCTGTTGTTGTTGAAATTACTTGAGGTATTCCAGAATATGTTGGAACAGTTTTAATTTCAGAAGTTAACATGACATCACTTTTTCCGAAGAGATAGTCTGGATTGATATCAAATACATCTATGATAGCTAAAAGCACATCGTAACCAGGTTTGGTTTTTTTTCGAGAACCATCCATTTGCGGACGACCATTAACGATACTATCTATAGTTGTTCCTGTAACTCCAATACGTTTTGAAAACGCATAGTTATTAAGGCGAAAGCGATCGATAATTGCTGTTATTTTTTCATCTATATGAAGCATCACAAAAAGAGTTGAATCTTATATTTTATATGGAAATGCCAAGATACTAAAAGCACTTTAAAACCAAACATTTGTTAGAATGTTTATAATTTAAAATAGTTTTATTTCTTGGTTGATAAAAAATTATTTTCACTGTTTACATCTGCCATTAAACCAGATGAATCAATTTGTACAGATTGAATCTTTTTAGAGGTTTCAAAACGATAGGTTGGATATGCCCAAGCCCAATCTTTAAGAAGGGTAGCAGAGCTTAGTTTTTCACCACGCATTTGACGTAATGGAATATTGAAATCTTCAGTAGTTCCATCTTTATAAGTAACAGTCAAATCTAAAGGCATTGGCATTTCTCCAATTCGTTCTAATGTTACCGTTTTCTTTTCAATGTTTTTTACTGCATAATCAATTGTATTAGTGGTTTGCGTAAAATCAACTAAATACCAATCGAGTTCTAAGTCTGAAATTTTTTCTGCTGTACGAATGATGTCTAAAGGCTTTGGGTGTTTAAATGCAAAATCACTAAAATATTTTTTAATTGTTTTATTTAAATTTTGCTCACCAATCACATAACCTAATTGAGCTAAAAACACACAGCCTTTATGATAAGATGCTGTGCTATATGTTTTGTTTAATTTATATTTATCAGCATAATTAGTTTGAGCTTGTTCTAGACCAGAATTAGCAAGTTCTATATAACGTTTATACGATTTCTCCCAAGGATTTAGTTTATTCTCATTGTAAAACTTATCCATGGATTTGTATTCAATATATGTCGCAAAACCTTCATCCATCCATTCGTGTTTAGCTTCATTTGATGCTAATAAAAACTGAAACCAGATATGTGCCATTTCGTGAGACAAAGTAGTTCTAAACATACTTTCAAGCTTTTTTTCACCTTTCATAAATGTACACATTGCATATTCCATACCTCCATCACCTCCTTGTATTATAGAGTATTGCTTATAAGGATATGTACCAATTACATCACTAAAATAAGTCATTAGTTTTGCTGTTTTAGGTTGCATTTGTTTCCAGTTTTCTATTTGTTCTGGAGTCATCGTATTCTTATAAAAGAAATGTAGCATTGGTCCATTTTCAACTTTTAAGGTATCGTGATTATAATCTGGATCTGCGGCCCAAGAAAAATCATGAACTTCTGGAGCTATAAAATGCCAAGTCAATTTATCTCCTTGAGTTGAAATTGTTTTTTGAGCATAACCATGACCAATTTCATTTGGGTTTTGTAGATATCCAGTACCCCCAATAACATAATCTTTATCGATGGTAATTTTGACGTCATAATTTCCCCAAACCCCATAAAATTCCCGTCCTATATAAGGGTAAGCGTGCCAACCTTCGTCATCGTATTCTGCAAGTTTTGGATACCATTGCGACATAGATAAAGCAACACCTTCTTTATTATTTCTTCCAGAGCGACGAATTTGAACAGGCACTTGTCCGTTAAAAACCATATGAAATTTCACTTGCTCTCCGGGTTGAATAGGTTGGCTTAATTGTACCTCTAAGACAGTTCCTTCAACGGTATAATTTAGTTTTTCCTCATTTTGAAGTAGCGAAATGACCTTAATGTAGCCAATTTCATTTGGCTTTAATTTTGCAATCCTGCTTTCGTAAATAGGATCTTCTCTTGTGCCAATATTTTCTATAATTCGTCTGCTAGGATCTGGAATATTTTGCGATCTGATGTCCATTTCACTTCCTGGTTGGAATGCATTAAAGTATAAATGATAAAAGACTTTATTTAGAACATCTGGTGAGTTATTAGTGTATGATATGGTTTGTGTTCCTTTAAATTGATAGGTGTTTACATCCACATCAATTTCCATTTCATAATTTGCTTGCTGTTGCCAATAGCTATCAGTTTTGTACACCATTTTTGATGATTGAGCAACGCTTTTAGATGAAAAAAGAAAAAGTATGATGGATATTAAAACAGAAAACTTCATTAGTAGGATTTTAATCATATAATTATTGATTTGTCAATTGAGACGCCATAATTAAAGCATTGTATGCGTTGACAATTTTTCCAGATTTTGAAATGTCTGTTAGATTCTCAATTTCTCTAGACTCACCAACGACTACTTTTGTGTTTATCGGCAACCCAGAATCCATGATAATTTGTTTCACTTGTGATGCTGTTAGATTTGGATATTGAGAACGAATTAGAGCTGCAACACCACTTACATTAGGAGCAGACATTGATGTTCCGTTTTGTCTTTTGTATTCATTTTCAGGTATTGAAGAATAGATTTCAGAGCCAGGAGCAAATACATCTACATTATTTTTTCCGAAGTTAGAATAGTCTGCAACCATTCCAGAACCATATCTTGGCGTAAGCGCACCAACTGATATGAAATTATTAGCTACTTCGGGTCCATTTCCTTCTGCATCGTTAGGATAATTTATATGAATATCAATATTGTGTGCATCATTTCCTGAGCCATGAACAATAAGTACATCTTTAGTAGCAGCATACTTAATTGCATCTCTGACCCAATCACTATTGGATGAAAATGATTTTCCGAAACTCATGTTTATTATTTTAGCACCATTGTCGGCAGCATATCGAATAGCCAAAGCAACATCTTTATCACGCTCGTCTCCGTTTGGTGTAGAGCGAATCGCCATTAACCTTGCATTATTTGCGACACCTTTTACGCCTTTATTGTTGTTGCGCTCTGCCAAAATAATACCACTTACATGTGTACCATGGCTTTCAGTTTTAGTGGTTGGTCTTGGATTATTGTTACCATATCCTACATCTGATAAGTCGCTAGGATTATCATTAACTTTTCTACCATTAAAATTTTTATTTAGGTGGTAATTTAATCTTGTATTAATAGTTACCAAATCACCTTCAACTGCTTTTTTAAAAGCGTCTACAGTTTCGTAATCTAATCCTAATATATATCCAATCAAGGCTGCAGAATCTTGTAGCGTTTTATCCTCAGTTTTAATTGCTAAAACTTCTTTTTGACTGTATTCTTTCTTTTTTAAATGCTTAGAAATAGTATTGTCTGCATTAATAACATCCTGTAATAGTTGAGAAGATCGTGTTTTTAGCTGTGTGAATTTTTGACGTTGAGTATTGTAAGTTTCTTCGGCTTCCGCATATCTAGGATTATTTTTATCACCAGAAGCTAATAGCCTTACGTATTCAAGTTGTTCATAATAAGTATCGCCAATAAAATTCCAACCATGAATATCATCTATATAGCCATTATTATCATCGTCTTTTCCATTATTTGGAATTTCGTCAGTATTAACCCATAATACATCATCTAAATCTTCATGATCTATATCGGTAGCCGAGTCAATGACTGCAACGATAACTGTTTTTCCTTTTTTTGTTTTAATAATTTCTGAATATGCTTTTTCAACACTCATCCCTGGTATGGTGTCTCTTACTAAATCTAAATGAGACCATGTATTTAATTCATTTTCTGTTAAAATAGATTCTTTTAAAGGAGAACTGTCTATGTTTTCAACAGGAGTAGAGATAATAGCGGTTGAACTACCACAAGTAAATAGGAGTATTGAAACACAAAATATAACAGAGAAGATTTTTATAGAATTATTCATTTTAATTAAAAATTGCGTTTGTGGTATATACATCTTTTAGCCTAACTCCTTTTTCGGTATGTTGAACCGTAATGATTTCATTATGGGCATCATGTTCTAAAAAGAGGTAATAATTATGGTCTGCCGCCATATTGAGAAACTTTTCTTTTTCATTCAACGTCAATAAGGGTCTGGTGTCGTAACCCATAACAAAAGGTAAGGGTAAATGACCAGCGGTTGGAAGTAAATCTGCCATAAAACAGATGGTGTTTCCCTTATATTGAATCATTGGTATCATTTGTTTTTCGGTATGACCATTTGCAAAAAAGATATCGAAACCCAATTCAGAGTTTTTCAATAAATCACTTTTTGGGAGTGAAGTGAACTTTAGTTGTCCACTTTCTTCAATTGGAATAATGTTCTCTTTTAAGAAAGATGCTTTCTCTCGATTATTTGGATGAGTAGCCCATTTCCAGTGATTTTCATTACTCCAGAATTTTGCATTTTTAAAAGCAGTTTCATAACCAGTTCGGTCTTTATTCCATTGAATGCTTCCGCCACAATGATCAAAATGTAGATGCGTCATGAATACATCTGTAATATCGTCACGATGAAATCCGTGAGTTCTAAGCGAATTATCAATAGTATCATTTCCCCAGAGATAGTAGTAGCCAAAAAACTTATCACTTTGTTTGCTTCCCATCCCAGTATCAACTAGAATTAACCGATCACCATCTTCAATTAACAAGCAACGTGCTGCGATATCAATCATATTATTAGCATCAGCAGGATTGGTTCTTGTCCATAGCGATTTTGGAACAACACCAAACATAGCGCCTCCATCAAGTTTAAAATTTCCAGCGTTTACAGGATATAATTTCATAATTGCAAATTAATAAATATGTGTTTGAACGCGATATGTTTTAGCAGTTTATTAAGATATCACTTGTTTTAATCGCTTACCAAAATCTAAAAGCGCTTTAATTTCTTTTGTACTAGTTAAGCGTTGTTTGATAAAAACACGGAATTTATTAGGTTTGCCTACTTATTCACTTTAACAGAAAATTAATTATACACGTGGTTAGGCATGGTTTTTTAATTTTGTATTTCATTTCTATATTCCTAATCTATTGTATCTATGATCGCGGCTAATTCTTTACAATAATCTATAAATGCTATCGTTTCATCTGTCCTCGCTAATTTGATTTTATCAAAAACAACTAGTGCCTCACCGTTACTTTCTAGATGATAAATTTGATGACTTTCGAAAAAGCTAATAATTTCATTTGTAAAAAATGATCTAATTTTGGTTTCATTATTTCCCATAATCAGAAATTTTTTGGAAAAATCTGGATACTTTTCAAAATCAATATCTTTATAGCCTGTATGGGACATCACTCGGTCAAAAATTTTTTCAAACACACCTTCTTTTTCCATTGTGAATACAGGTATTTTTTTATTCAATTTTAAGACCATTAAAGTCATGTTAAACGTCTCGGCTGTAAAAGCTGCGCCTTCACTAAACGTTACATCTGTGATTTCCCAAGGCATATCTAAACCTTTAAATGTTCCTTTGAGACAATTTGATTTACGCTCGATAGGCCTTATTTCAAAAAAGTTAAATTTCTTCAGATATATAGTGTTCCAATCAACTTGATTCGAGTATTGATAATCATTTTCATTGGCTAAATTTTGTAATCGAATTTGTCTGGATGATAATTTAACAACTTGATTATTTAAAGCAATTTTTAAAGCTCTATTGTAGGTAGATGACGAAACATGGGATTCCAGTCCTTTAATTATGACTTCACCTCCTGTGTTTTTTTGCATCTTTAGATAATCTACTATATAATCCATGTAAGTAATACCTACCAATCTAGTTTCAGATAAATCAATATTAACATTTACACCAGAAGGAATCTGTGCCACCATTTTATCGATTTTTAAGATGCCTAAAAAGTTGGCAATTCCTTTAATTTTTAAGTCGTAACTACCATCAGGTTTTTCAACTAAATTTGAACCTGAACGGTAAATCATTTTAAAAAATTGAGACACAGACACTTTTGCTAATAGCATATGACTAATCATGGCCAAGAATAAACCACCAATTAATCCAATTAATAAGTTAGTGTAAAGTGTTAAAACCATGGTGACTATAAAAAATATTAATTGCTCAATTCCTTGATTATAAATTTGTTTAAAGACTGCAGGTGAAGCTAATTTAAACCCAGTATATACCAACAAAATTGCAAAAGCACAAAGTGGCACTTGTCGCATTATTGGACTCAAAACTACAATGAAAATTAACAATAAAAGTCCTTGATACAAATTGGACCACTTTGTCTTAGCACCATTATGAATATTGACTGTACTTCGTATAATTACTGCAATAATAGGTAAACCTCCAATCATACCAGCGGCAATCGTACTCAATCCAATTCCCGTTAAGTCTTTATTCAAATCTGTCTTTCGTTTATAAGGGTCAATTTTGTCAACAGCTTTCGCGATGGCTAATGATTCAATACTTGTAATGATTAAAATGGATATAACGGTTGTCCAGAATTCAATGGTATTAATTTTACCAAAATTTGGATGCATTATTGAATCCATAATATTATCTGGAATATCCAATAGAAGATGAGGCCCTACCTCGTATGCTTTTCCAAAGAATGAAAGCGTATGTTGGTCAAAGAAATTGAATGCATAAACAAACGGAATAGAAAGCGCAATAACCCACATTGGTGTGGGTAAAATATGGAAAAACCGGCTACTAATTTTAGAATGAAACAATAATAAAAGCAGGCCTACTACAGCAATAATCACTACAAATGGGTTGGCTTGAGGTAAATGTAATATCGCATCAATAAGGTTTTGTATAATGCTGGGACTATCTGAATGCGTGCCTAAGGCGACATGGATTTGTTTTGCAAAGATAATAATTCCTATAGCTGCCAAAATACCATGAATCACAGAAGAATGGAATATATCCGCTAATCGACCTAATTTCAATAATCCTAATAGCACTTGAATTGCACCAGAAACAACCACTGCTGCCAATACATAATTAAAAGCTTGCCCCGAACCATCATCCATCAATGCAATACCTAAAAGTATAACCGCAATAACCCCTTTAGCAGGTCCGTTGACTGATATATGACCACCTCGATAAATAGTTGTTACAACACCACCAACAATTGCTGAAATAATACCCGACATAGCTGGCGCACCAGCTGCTAAAGCAATTCCTAATGAAAGAGGCAAAGCAATAAGTGAAACACTCACAGCTGCAATTAAATCACTTTGCCAATTTTCAATTAAACCCTTAAAACCTTTTTTTGGTATAATTTCCATTTATTTAACTATATGTGTTTAGATTTGAATAATAACACCAACCTCGAAGCTTCGTAAATATTTGTTTTTAGGTTTGGAGAAAATGCAGCTCCAACACCAATAGTATGAAAATTTATTTTTGTCAAGTGTTGTTTAAATCTATTTCGAGGGTAAGTTAGTATTTTTTTCACCCTTACTAAAGTATTAAATGTCTTAGTGCGTTTTTGTTGTTTTTTAAGTTCTTAAAATTGATTTATCTTTAGCTTTTAAAATTGTATTATATGATAGAGTTAGCTGGAATT
Source organism: Psychroserpens sp. (assembly GCF_045105015.1). Classification (GTDB taxonomy): domain Bacteria; phylum Bacteroidota; class Bacteroidia; order Flavobacteriales; family Flavobacteriaceae; genus Psychroserpens. Next base: position 22,371 of record NZ_JBGCCX010000053.1, on the reverse strand, counting down.
ATTATCTTAGGAATATTAGCACAATGGGTAGCCTGGAAGTTTAAAATACCAGCAATTCTTCCGTTGATTTTAATTGGCCTTTTAGTGGGTCCTATTGCAGCAGAGTTTTTATCTGAAGATGGTACGAAATGGATTGAGCCGATTTGGAATGATGAGAAAAAAATAGGCTTGTTTCCTGGAGACGGATTATATTATTTTGTGTCGTTAGCAATTAGTATTATCCTTTTTGAAGGAGGACTTACTCTTAAGCGTTCTGAAATAAAAAATGTAGGGCCAGTCATTTCAAAGCTCATTACCTTGGGTTCTGCTGTAACCTTTTTTGGTGCTGGAATTGTCGCACATTTTATTTTTAATTTAGGCTGGGATTTATCGTTCCTATTTGCAGGATTAATCATTGTTACTGGACCAACTGTAATTACACCTATTTTGAGGAATATTCCATTAAAAAAAGATGTTTCAGCAGTTTTAAAATGGGAAGGTATTTTAATTGATCCTATTGGAGCTTTAGTTGCAGTTTTAGTGTTTGAATTTATAAGCGTCGAAGGTGATAGTGGATTTACAAAAACTGCTTTGATGGAATTCGGGAAGATTATTCTCTTCGGAACCACATTTGGTTTCACATTTGCTCATGCCTTGGCGTTTGCAATCAATAAAAAACTTATTCCACATTACTTGTTAAACGTTGTATCCTTATCTACGGTTTTACTTGTGTTTGTAGAATCTGAGGTATTCGCTCATGAATCAGGTCTTTTAGCTGTTGTTGTTATGGGAATGGTGCTTGGAAATGGTAAACTTCAAAACCTTAAAGAACTTTTATATTTCAAAGAATCACTTAGTGTGTTATTGATTTCCATCCTTTTTATTTTGCTAGCTGCAAATATTAATATTGAAGATTTAGAACTTTTATATACATGGAAAACAGCTGCTCTTTTTGCTATTGTTGTTTTTGTTATTCGACCTTTAGCCGTTTTCTTAAGTACATCAGGGTCAAAATTAAAACTCAATGAAAAGCTATTTATAAGTTGGGTTGGTCCTCGTGGTATCGTTGCTGCTGGTATCGCATCATTATTTGGAAGCAAGCTTATTAAGAATGGAGTTGAAGGTGCTGAATATATTACGCCTTTGGTTTTTATGATTGTTCTGGGAACTGTATTATTAAATGCGACTACAGCACGTTTATTTGCAAAACTTATAGGTGTTTTTCTAACAAAGTCAGATGGTATTTTAATTGTTGGAGCATCAAAAGTGTCTCGTTTATTAGGTCACTATTTAGAGTCTAACGGAAGGCATGTGGTACTTATAGATAGCAATCAAAGTAATATAGATAAAGCTAAAGAACTAGGACTTGAAGCATTAAGCACTAATATTTACTCAGAAACATTGAGTGATAATATCGAGTTGAATGACGTCGGATATTTAATGGCAATGACGGGAAATTCTGATATTAATAAATATGCTATTAACAAATTTAGCAAACAGTTTGGCGAGAATGGCTCATTTAGATTGGTAACAACTGATGAAATGAATAATCCAGAAAACAATCCAAAGGAAGGGCTATTTTCACATACAGATGATTATAGTCGCTTAGCCGAAGTGACGCGTAAATTTCCATCTGTTCAAGAAATTGAAATCCATGACAAAAAACATTATGATAATTTAATTCAAATTACAAACAGCGACATGGATATGATTCCTTTGTTTCTGAAAGATAATGAGTCTGAACTTCATATTATTTCGTCATATAATACCAAAATTGATAATATAGGAGAAAACTTTAAATTAGTTTATCTAGGCAAACCTTTTGACATTGAAGAAGTAGAAATAGAACAATAAAAATTAATCATTCAATTTTAAAACAGCCATAAACGCTTGTTGAGGAATTTCTACATTTCCTACTTGACGCATACGTTTTTTACCCTTTTTCTGCTTTTCAAGAAGTTTACGTTTACGTGAAATATCACCACCATAACATTTTGCCGTCACATCTTTACGAAGTGCTTTAACAGTCTCGCGTGAAATTATTTTTGCTCCAATTGCAGCTTGAATTGGAATATCAAATTGCTGTCTAGGGATGAGTTCTTTAAGCTTTTCACACATTTTCTTACCAATATTATGTGCGTTATCTGCGTGAATCAAAGCCGAAAGTGCATCTACGGTTTGTGCGTTCAATAAAATATCTAATCGAACAAGTTTTGAGGTTTTCATTCCGATTGGCGAGTAATCAAAAGAAGCGTAACCTTTCGAAACTGTCTTTAAACGATCGTAAAAATCAAATACAATTTCTGCAAGTGGCATTTCAAAAGTTAATTCAACACGCTCTGGTGTTAAATAAGTTTGATTCATAATCATGCCTCGTTTCTCTATACAAAGTGACATAACATTACCTACAAAATCTGCTTTGGTAATTATGGTTGCTTTAATAAAAGGCTCCTCAACACGATTGACTGTTGTTGGTTCAGGTAAATCTGAAGGGTTATTTATAATAAATGCCTCATCAGGGTTTTTATTAGTGTAAGCGTGATAAGATACATTCGGAACCGTTGTGATAACAGTCATATCAAACTCACGTTCTAGACGCTCTTGTATGATTTCCATATGTAGCATTCCTAAGAAACCACAACGGAATCCAAAACCTAATGCGGCTGAACTTTCAGGCTGAAATACTAAAGACGCATCGTTAAGTTGAAGCTTTTCCATAGAGTTACGGAGTTCTTCATAATCTTCAGTGTCAACAGGATAAATACCGGCAAATACCATCGGTTTTACATCTTCGAAACCTTCAACAATATTGGTTGTTGGATTAGCAAAATCTGTAATTGTATCTCCAACCTTAACCTCTTTAGCGGTTTTAATTCCTGTTATTAAATAACCTACGTCACCAGCTTTTACACTTTTCTTTGCAACTTGATTCAATTTAAGTGTGCCAACCTCATCAGCAAAATATTCTTTACCTGTAGCAACAAATTTAATTTTTTGCCCTTTTTTAATTTCACCATTAAAAACTCTAAAATAGGTTTCAATTCCTCGAAATGTGTTGTAAACTGAATCAAAAATCAAGGCCTGTAATGGTGCTTCAGGATCACCTTTTGGTGCAGGAACACGTTCAATAATTGCTTGTAAAATATTGTCAACACCAAAACCAGTTTTTCCACTTGCGTGAATCACTTCTTCTGGATCACAACCCAATAGATCAACTATATCATCGGTAACTTCTTCTGGATTAGCACTAGGTAAATCTATTTTATTTAGCACAGGTATAATTTCTAAATCATTTTCTAAAGCGAGATATAAATTAGAAATGGTTTGCGCTTGGATGCTTTGAGCCGCATCTACAATTAACAAAGCACCTTCACAAGCTGCGATTGATCGCGATACTTCATAAGAGAAATCAACATGACCAGGAGTGTCTATTAAATTAAGCACGTATTCTTGACCTTCAAAAGTGTATTCCATTTGAATTGCATGCGATTTGATTGTAATACCACGTTCGCGTTCCAAATCCATACTGTCCAAAAGTTGGTCTTGCTTTTCACGAGCAGTTACGGCACCTGTATAATCAAGCAAACGATCTGCTAACGTACTTTTTCCGTGATCAATATGTGCAATAATGCAAAAGTTTCTAATGTGCTTCATAAATCAAATCTCCTTTAAAAGATGCTGCAAATATAATTGATTTATTACGCATAAAACGGGATAAATGTTTACAAAAACCCTAAGAAGTGTGGAAAATCCGTAAATAGGATTTAAAAACAAATGCTATATTGCATTTTAAAACCCTAATTAAATTGAAATCCCCTCGTATTTTTATGTTTTTTTTGCTGTGCTCTTTATTGAGTTATGGTCAGGATTTTTTTGTTTCTGGAACTATAATTGATACCGAAAATAATCCAATAGAATTTGCGAATGTAATTTTATTAAATGAAGATGAATCTGAGATTTTAAAAGGAACATCAACCAACGACACAGGTGTCTTTGTTTTAAATAATTTACAAGCTAGAACCTACGTCATAAAAGTGAGTTACATAGGGTATACAGAGTTCACACAAAAAATCGTATTAACAGGAACATTAGATTTACAAACTATTTTACTTGAAGAAGATTCTGAGCAATTAGACGAGATTAGTATTATAGCTAAAAAGCCAACTATTAAACGTGAAGCTGACCGATTGGTTTTTAATATTGAAAAAACTGCTTTAGTAGAAGGTAACATGCTCCAAGTATTAAAGAGTACACCAGGTGTTTTGGTTATTGGAGATGATATTACTGTTAAAAATTCTAATCCAACAATTTATATCAACAATAGAAAAGTTAATTTGTCATCTGAAGATTTAAATCAGTTGCTAACGGGTTCTTCCGCAAACGCTATAAAATCTGTTGAGGTGATTACAAATCCTTCAGCTAGATATGATGCTGAAAGTGGTGTAGTAATCAATATTGTGATGAGTAAAAATCTCGTTACGGGCTATAGAGGTAGTGTTTTTACCAATTATACTCAAGCTGTTTTTCCAAGATATACTGCAGGAACAAGTCATTTTTTTAAAAACGAAAATATTAGCTTAAACGTTAATTATAGTTACTCTAAAGACAAAATTAATCGAGATAATGATGATACCGTTAATTTCTTGAATACAGCCAACAATAATGTAATTGACCAAAGTTGGCACTCAATGATCAATAGAAACACATGGTCTGAAACGCACAACCTTAATACAAACTTTGATTACTTTATTGATGATAAAAGCACTCTTAGTCTCTCCTCTAATGTGTTGTATTTGCCATATTTTAAATATAGTATTGATAACAATACAGTCATTCGTGATGTAAATGGAGATTTCTCTTCTCGTTTTACAGCAGATAATCTATCACGTGACACAAAGCACAACCTTGCGTTTGATATAGATTTTACACACAATTTCAACAAAGGAAACTTAGCTGTAAACGGACATTACACAACTTATAATTACGATAGAGCTCAAGGCGTCAAGAGTGATTTTTTTGACATGAACGATACGTTTACAAATGCAACAGCTTTTAATACGAATAATAATCAAGACACTAATATTTTTGCTGGAAAAATTGATTATAGTTTGCCATTAAATGATTCGTCAAATTTTGAAACAGGAATTAAATTTTCTAGCACGAACACTGAAAGCGATATCACACAGTTTGACGCAGATGTTAATACCGGAAATGAAACGATTGATGCACAAAATTCTGATGCATTTAATTATGATGAACAAATTTATGCTGCTTATGCTAATTACGATTTAAGCAGTGAAAAATGGAGTTTAAATGTTGGTCTACGAATGGAACAAACTAATATTGAAGGACGATCTCCATTAACAAATATTGAAAACACACAAGACTATTTAGAGTGGTTCCCTAACGCAAGTTTGCAGCACAATATATCAGACGACTATAATGTGTATTCAAATTATAAACGCAGTATTGGAAGACCGAGCTACGCGTCTTTAAATCCATTTCGTTTTTTCTTGAATGATAATTATGTAGTATCTGGAAACCCGTTTTTAATACCAACTTTTACAGACCATTTTGTTGTTGGAGCTAATATTACAGATTATTTCACCTTTGAAGCATATTACAAAAATTACGATGGTGCTATTTCTGAAATTCCAAGACAAGATAATAACACCAATGTCATTGAATATATTTCTGTTAATTTTGATAAAACAGTTGAATTTGGTTTTGACTTCATCACTAATTTTGATGTCACAGACCGTTGGTCTATTTATGCAGTAACATCTTTTTATAATTTTGAAGAAGAAACTAATTTCGGACAAGGTTTTGTGAAACAAGATCAATGGTCTAATTATTCTGAATTACAAAACGATTTTACACTATTAAAAGACAATAGCTTGAATATAAGTTTTGCGCTGACTTGGGTTGGTAAAAATTTACAAGGCTTTCAAATTGTTGAAGATCGATTGTTTTCAGATTTAGCAATATCAAAAACAGTTTTTAATAAAAAAGGAGTGGTTTCGCTTTCTGTTAGTGATTTGTTTAACATGCAAGACATTGATTCTAACGTTAGATACCAAAATCAATTCAGTACACAGTCAGTAGATATCGATAATCGTTATGTGAGACTAGGTTTCCGTTATAAATTCGGAAATACTAAACTAAACAGTAATGCTCGCGCTATAGATTCTGAAGAACGTGATCGTTTAGAAAAGAAAGAGAAATAAAACACATCCATATGTTATTTCGACTAAAATGAAAGAGTTTTAGTAAAATGTTTTGAGATTTCTCGGCAAGCTCGAAAAGACATTGTCATTCAGAGTGAAACGAAGAATCTCAGTCTTTCCATTCTAAAATAAATAAATTCGTATCTGTAATTAATTATTTCAGAACAACGCTAATCGCGCCATTCTGCAATAAACAAATTTGTATCACGTCCACCACCATTATTTCTATTTGAAGAAAACGCTAAGTATTTTCCGTCGTTTGAAAATACAGGAAATGCATCAAATGTTTCGCCATGTGTCACACGCTCTAAATTCTTTCCGTCAAGATCAATTAAATACAAATTAAAAGGAAATCCACGTTCGGCTTCAAAGTTTGAAGAGAATAACACTTTGTTACCTGAAGGATGAAAAAACGGACTCCAATTTGCGTTACCTAAATCGGTTAGCTGACGCAAGTCACTTCCATCTGCGTTACAAATGTACAATTCCATTTCAGTTGGCTCTACTAAGCCTTCAGCAAGTAAATCTTTGTATTCTTTTATCTCTTGTTCTGTTTTAGGTCTAGAGGAACGGAAAATTAGTTTTGTTCCGTCAGGAGAAAAGAAAGCACCTCCATCGTAACCCAATTCGTTTGTTATTTGTTTGACACCACTACCATCAATATTCATAGTGTACAACTCTAAATCACCACTCCTTGTAGAGGTGAATACAATTCTATCACCTTTAGGTGATACGGTTGGCTCTGCATCATAACCAACTTCGTTTGTTAATTGCTTCACAATATTTCCTTCTAAATCTGCCACAAAAATATCATAGCTATCATAGATTGGCCAGATGTATTTTCCATTTTTTCGCAATGGTGTTTCAGGACATTCATTTTGTTTTAAATGCGTAGAGGCATAAATAATATGCTTGTTATCTGGAAGAAAATAAGCACAAGTCGTACGTCCTTTTCCAGTACTTAACATTGGAGGCGCAATACTATCCGTAAATGTTTCATTTGCATTCATTAAAAACATTTGATCGCAACCTACATTCCACCCTTTATTGTTAGACTGAAACACTAATTGCTTATCATCAAAGCTCCAATAAGCTTCAGCATTGTCACCACCAAAAGTGACTTGGCGAATAGATTTAAAATGTTTTTCACCTGGATAAATTAAAGTGTCTTTTGAAGTTTCGACGATTTCGATTTCAGCGTCTTCTGTTTTAGAATTTGTTTTAGTGTCGTTTTTGCAACCTAAAAAAGCGAATATCAAAATGACAAAGTATGCGTATTTCATCTGTTTAAAATTTTATAGTTTTCTGAAAATGAATAAACTGAAAATTCCTTCACATTCAGGAATTCACTTTAAAAATTTCATCATTTTCTAATAAGAATATTAATAATGAAATTATTTTAAGTTCATTTCATTTGTTTATTAACTAAATTTGCACAAAATTAAGACTTCATAAGATGAAAAACATATTATTTATCCTTTTTTTGATTGTATTAGTTGGATGTAAGACTGAAACGAAAGTTGAATTAGTAACAATTAAAGATGATGTCGTTTTCTTGGCAGATGATAAACTTGAAGGTAGGCAAACAGGTACTGAAGGTGAAAAAGCTGCCGCTGATTATATTGCATCACGTTTTGAAAACCTTGGACTTGAAGCTAAAGGTGCACAAGGGTTTTTTCAAACATTTTCTTTCAAACCTAAAACAGATCCACACCAAGAAGTCAATTACACAGTTAAAAATGGAGACAGTACTATCACAGGAACAAACGTGATTGGTTTTTTAGATAATAAAGCAGAAAACACAATCATCATTGGGGCTCATTATGATCATTTAGGTTATGGCGCAGAAGGTTCTTTATTTAGAGGCGAATCTCAAGAAATTCATAATGGCGCAGATGATAATGCCAGTGGCGTTGCAGTATTATTGAGCTTAGCCATGAAATTGAAAGAAAAAAACACGGGAAACAATTATTTGTTTATGGCATTTTCTGGAGAAGAAATGGGATTACTTGGGTCTAATTATTTCACAAAAAATGCGACAATAGATTTAACGAAAGCCAATTACATGTTGAACATGGATATGGTTGGTCGTTTAAAACAAGACAGTACCTTAGCGGTTTATGGCGTCGGAACTTCTCCAATTTTAAAGCAAGTCGTAAAAGCAAATAATTCAAAGTTTAAAATCATTGAAAATGAATCTGGTGTTGGCCCAAGTGATCATACATCCTTTTATAATAGTGATATTCCTGTGCTACATTTTTTTACAGGACAACATGAAGATTACCATAAACCTGGAGATGACACCGAGAAGTTGAATTATGAAGGCATGGAAACCATTTCAACTTATATTTTTGATATCATTTCCGATCTGGATGATAATGGAAAATTACCATTCAGAAAAACGAAAAACGAAAGTGAAGATGTTCCACGATTTAAAGTTGGTTTAGGTGTAATTCCTGATTATTTATACGATGGTAAAGGCATGCGAATTGATGGTATTAGTGAAGATAAGCCAGCCCAAAAAGCAGGACTTGAAAAAGGTGACATTGTTATTAAATTGGGCGACAGTTTAGTGTCAGATATGATGAGTTACATGAGAGCTCTGTCTACTTTTGACAATGGTGACAAGACAAAGGTTACTGTAAAACGAGGCGAAGACGAAGTAGAAGCAGAGATAGAATTTTAGACTCAATTTTCATTGAAAACAAAGACAGATTTCATTCAAAAAATTCATCTGATTATTTCAGTGATTATTGTTGTTCCTGTTGCTTTTGTTTACGCGTTTTATCCAGATTTCCAATTTGATTTATTTCCAAAAACAAATGATGAACATAATTTTTACAAAGCCATAATGGGGCTGTATTTGGGTTTTTCTACACTTTGGGTTTTAGGTGTTTTTAAATCGAATTACTTAAAAGTAGCAATTATTACTAATATCATTTTCATGTTGGGCTTAGGTTTTGGAAGAATCTTAAGTTTCTTATTAGATGGAGCGCCGACATCTGGTTATATCTTCGGAATGTTTGCTGAACTATTTCTAGGATGTTATGGAGTTTGGGTGTACAGTAGATTTAAAAACCAGCCATAAGTGCTCCACAGATTCCTAAGCTAATAATGACATAAACCACAGCGATTATAAATAATACTTTTGCAGCTTTTTTGTGTTTCTTAAAAGCAAATGCGCCAATGATGGCAAGTAGAATCGCTGGACCAAACATTACTAGTAAAATTAAGAGTATTAATCCATCAAAATTCATGTTTGGACTTAGTAGCATCATAATATTTCGTTTCTAAGTTCTTCTAATCGTTCTTTTTTATCATCGCGATAAAATAAGTTCATGGTTTCAAAAGGAATAATTTTATTGTCCTTATCAACAATATGAACACACGATTTTTTTATTGCTCTTACATCAAAGTTATAAGCATCAATGAATTGCATTATAATAATACGGAATAAATTATCATATCCCAATTCTGGAGCATCAATATTTGGCAAGCAACACATGATTGACTTTAAATTTTCTTCAGCCTTTTCGACGGAATTTCCTGTACTAAACAGTTCAATCATCTTTCCGTGCAACTGCTCATCTTGCTCATAAATAATGGTGTTCTTACTATTATCTAGTAAATCATTCGGATTGATATATCGTGTCAACGGAAATATTTCTCCATCTAATTTTAAAGCATAACCCATAACCAAAGCATCAGGATTACAAGGCACAGGTAACAAGTCGTCTGAATTAAAAATATCGGTTTGTTCCATGATTTTTCTGCGGACTTCTGTAATGGTCATACGATCTGTTTCTGGATTAAAATTTTCAAGTCGACCAGCAATTTGCGTTGGCTGAAACGTCACACCTCTAACACATTTTTGTTGCAAAGCATAGTCTATAATTTTTCCTATTTCACCATCATTCAATCCTTTTTGAAGCGTCACTACCAAGGTTGTAGATAAGTTTAATGTGTTCAAATGATCTAAAGCTTGTTTACGAATGTCATTCAAATCAGCACCACGTAATTCTTGTAAAACTGTATTTTCAAAGGAATCGAACTGAAGATAAATTTCAAAATCTGGAGCGTAAGTTTTTAAACGCTCTGCGAAAGCAAAGTCCTTAGCAATCTTGATTCCATTAGTGTTTAACATTAAATGCCGAATCGGTAAAGATTTAGCATAGTCTAAGATGTCCCAAAACTCAGGATGAATGGTTGGTTCTCCACCTGAAATTTGAACCACATCTGGTTCTTTTTCATTCTTGACAATCGTATCTAACATGGCTTTAACCTCTTCGAGACTGCGATGCCTTCCGTAGGTAGGAGAAGAGCCAGCATAACATGTCGGACATGTTAAGTTACAGCGATCTGTAACCTCAACAACAGTTAAACAAGAATGTTGCTCATGATCAGGACACAAACCACAATCATACGGACAACCATAATGTGTTTTGGTGTTAAATGTATAAGGTGTTTCACTTGGTTTATTATAGTTTCTAATGTTTTTATAATATTCAATGTCATCAGCAATTAAGACTTTACTACTACCATGATCTTTACAGCGTTTTAGCATATATACATTATCATTTTCAAAAACAATTTTTGCATCTACACGTCTTAAACATTCTGGACAAAGGCTTAAGGTGAAATCGTAATACGTATATTTTCTAACTGGCATATTTTAATTTCTGAATGATGAATTTGGAATAATACAACCAACAAATTACACATAATAGTTGGATTGTACTTAACCCAAAAACATAAAAGATGTTTGGTTTTAGGAACTCTATAAAGAAGCGAAACCCGAAGTAACTTATCATGAATAATTTGAAGAGTTCCCCATTTTTAAAAATCTTATTATTCTGAATGTATTTTAACAGAAAGAATAGAATTATTAAAAAAAGCAACTCGTAAAATGATGTAGGATGTCGAAGCAATCCATCTCCTAAATCTATTCCTAAAAAAGAAGACGTTTCTTTTCCATAAGTGAATTCTTTAACACCGGAAAGAAAACAACCAATGCGACCAATAAAAATGCCGAGTATGATTGGAAACACAAATAAATCTCCAGAAGACGACGTTTCACCAATCATTTTTTTCGCTAATTCGACACCTAAAAGTCCGCCAAACAATCCGCCCATAATGGTTTTAATGTTCAATAACTGAATGATATTTTCATTAGAAAAATCTACCATTGGGTTTTCAAGAATCCCAATTAATCTTGAACCAATTAAAGCTCCAAGAGTAGCGCCTAAAATAATCGATAGTCGGTTATTTGAGGAGATATGATCTTTTGTTTTGCGCCTTAAGATTATATAATATCTAAATGCAATAAAGAATGCAGCATACTCTAATATTAAATGAATATTAAGAGTAATACCAAAAAGTTCTGGTTCAAAAGGAATGTTCAATTATAGATTACATTTAGTTAAACGATGTTGAAGATACACAATTACCCAAAAAACTGTAATTTTGTGCCAAATAAAACAGGTTTGGTTAAAATAGGAGACATAGAATTATCAGATTTTCCACTGCTTTTAGCTCCAATGGAAGACGTAAGTGATCCGCCGTTTCGCGCTTTGTGCAAAGAGCAAGGAGCAGATGTTGTGTATACAGAATTTGTTTCTAGTGAAGGTTTGATTCGTAACGCGGCTAAAAGTGTTATGAAGCTTGATATTTATGAAAAAGAACGTCCTGTTGGCATTCAAATTTTTGGTGCTAATATGGACAGCATGTTACAAACCATAGATATTGTTGAGCGATCTAAGCCAGATATTATTGATATTAATTTTGGTTGCCCAGTAAAAAAAGTGGTGAGTAAAGGCGCAGGAGCTGGAATCCTGAAAGATGTTTGTTTGATGGAAAAGCTAACGGCTGAAATGGTGAAACGCACGAACTTACCAGTAACTGTTAAAACCCGTTTGGGTTGGGATCATGACTCTATTAAAATTGTTGAGGTTGCTGAGAGACTTCAAGATGTAGGTATAAAATCAATTGCAATACACGGAAGAACACGTGCTCAAATGTATAAAGGAGATGCTGAGTGGAAACCAATCGCTGCAGTGAAAAATAATCGGAGAATGCATATACCTGTCTTTGGAAATGGTGATGTAAACACGCCTGAACGTGCAGCAGAAATGCGAGACAAATATGGATTAGATGGCTGTATGATTGGTCGTGCTTCTATTGGTAATCCATGGTTTTTTAAGCAAGTAAAACACTTTTTTAATACAGGTGAACATTTAGCGCCTATTTCATTAGAAGAACGCGTTGAAGCTGCTAGACGTCATTTACAAATGTCAATAGATTGGAAAGGCGAAAAGCTAGGTGTTTTTGAAACTAGGCGACATTATACTAACTACTTTAAAGGTATCCCAAATTTCAAAGAATATCGAATGAAAATGGTAACGAGTGATGATTCAAAAGATGTCTTTGCCGCTTTTGATGAGGTGTTAGATAGGTTTTCTGGACATCAATTTACACTTTAATCACATTGCAAGAAGGATAGAGCAATGTGTTTGAGCTCTCCCGAAGAAATTCGGGAAGCGAGTTGCGAAAGCCTGTTTGCGCGAGCAACTTGCCCAAGTAATTCTAATTTGATTTCACCAAGTTTTTAGTGATGCGTTGAGACGCTAATTTAGCGGCTATAAGTCCGAGAACAGTGATTGTGACAAGTACTATTATAAAGTTTATGGCTTGAATTACCACAGGATATGGCTCTGAAGGGATAATCATTACTAACGAAAATTGCTGTTGTAAAAACACAATAATAAATCCTAAAGTGAGCCCGATAATTCCACCAAGAATGGTCATTAAACTTCCCTGAAGAAAGAAAATCTGTCTGATTTCTTTTGTAGTAGCGCCTAAGTTAAACAAGGTATGTAACGATTCTTTCTTGTCTAATATCATCATAATTAAGGCGCCAATTACATTAAATAAAGCGATAATGATAACTAAAGTGAATATGAGATACACAGCCACGTTTTCGGTATTTAGCATCTTATAAAGCGCATCATTAAGTTGTGTTTTGTTTTTAATTTGTATGCTATTTCCTAAGATATTTTGAAGACTCTGCTTTACGTCATTTTCGTCTGCATTTGGTTTTAGCTTAAATTCTAAAGCAGATAATTGGTTATTGTTGTAATTTAAGAGTTGTTTTACAATCTCTATATCTGCATAAATGTATTCGTAGTTTAATGTTTCGTTGATATTAAACACACCAATATTAGATACTTTTATGGTATTGAATGCACTTTTAACAGAGGTTATTTGTCCTTTACCAGGTTTAGGAACAGAGATGGTTAGACTTTTTGTAATGTCTAAAACACCAAAAGACAATGCGTTTGATACACCTCCACCTGAAACAATTTGGGAAGTTCCATCCTCAAGCCAACGACCATAAATAATCAATGAATCGATAGATGTTACTTTTTTGTAATTAGCATCAACACCTTTTAGAGTAATAATTTGTTGTTTTTGATCAAATTGAACAATAGCGCGTTCTTCTATAACTTTTGAGTAAGACGCTATGCCATCTATGGTATTAAATGCCTCTAATTGTTCTTTACTTAATAGAAATGTTTTCCCTTGAACAGGAAGCACTTTTAGGTCTGGATCAACGAAAGAAGAAAATTTAAGACTAAAATCTTTCAATCCGGCAAAGCCAGAAAGTACAATAAATAAAGCTGCAGATGCAATTATGGTTCCTGAAGCGGCAATAATGGTCATTATATTTATAGCATTATTACTGCTTTTTGAAAACAAGTAACGTTTAGCGATGTATAATGAGACATTCATTTCTATACGAGAAAATTCATAATTAAGATTTTTTTCGTCTTCCTAAAAGGTCTTCATCTTTTATTGGATCATTTTCGCCTTTGAGAGATTTTTCTATTCCATCAATGTATTCAAGAGAGTCATCAATAAAAAACTCAAGATTAGGCATGCGTCGTAATTGGTTTTTGGTACGCTGTGCCATTTCATGACGAATTAAAGGTGTGTTTGAACGAATACCTTCAATAAGCTCTTTACCTTTATTATTAGGAAAAACACTAAGGTATACTTTAGCTACAGATAAATCTGTAGTAACATTTACTTTGCTTACAGATATGATTACACCTCGTAATCCTCCATCTGTAGCTGCTTTTTGTAATATATCAGCAAGGTCTTTTTGTAAAAGCCCTCCAATTTTTTTTTGTCTTTGAGTTAATTCCTCCATAGTTACTATTATACGTAGTCCTCTGCAAAAGTAGAGGATATTTAAGTATTATCTTATTTTTGATAGCAAAATTCATACCTTAGAATTAGAATTCGGTACAAAAGAAAACTTAAATACTTAAAATGAAAAAAATTGAGCATATAGGAATTGCAGTAAAAGACATTGAAAATTCTAATGATTTATTTGGAAAGCTATTTGATAAAAAACACTATAAGACAGAACGTGTTGAAAGCGAAGGTGTTTTGACGTCTTTTTTTAAAGTAGGTCCAAATAAAATCGAATTGTTACAAGCCACAGATGATAATAGTCCAATTGCAAAGTTTATAGAAAAAAAAGGAGAGGGAATTCATCATATCGCCTTTGCGGTTAAAGATATTCTTGCAGAAATAGAACGTTTAAAAGGAGAGGGTTTTAAAATGATTCATGAAAAACCCAAGAAAGGCGCAGACAATAAGTTGATTGCTTTTTTACATCCTAAAGCTACAAATGGCGTCCTCATTGAATTGTGTCAAGATATTAAGGAATAAATTTCTTGCAGTCTTTGAAAATATGTAGTAATATTGCAGCCTTATTGGTCCCATAGCTCAGTTGGTTAGAGCACCTGACTCATAATCAGGTGGTCCTTGGTTCGAGCCCAAGTGGGACCACTTAATAAGATAGAAGCCTTACAGAGATGTGAGGCTTTTTTATTTCTAAACTTAAATCTCTACGAATTCTAAACCATCTTCTACGAATTCTAGAGGCACCACAAATTCACTTTAAAGTCAGTATATATTTGAATCAAACAAGTATAAACCCATAAAACAAATCATTATGAAAACTTTAAAGAACAACCAAGAACAAAAAACATTATCTACATCAAAAAGAATAGTACAAAGCCTGTTAATTGCTGCAGTATTATTAATTGCATCAGATGTATTTTCACAAACTAAAGAAGTAGAATTTGAAGTCTATACAAATTCAGCAACTAAAGCCTCAAAATATTTACTAGGAGATGATGTTGCGTTAAGAGATTGTGCTTCTGTGCATTGCGAACAGCTAACCACAATCAATATTGGAACCAATGTAAGATTGTTAGCAAAAAGCAGTACACCACAAACAATTAACGGTGTAACAAGTAGATGGTATAAAATAAAAATGGGTCCACAAGTTGGATGGATTTTCGGCGGAATGATTTCTCAAAAGACCATGATAAGCCAAACAAATCCAGAAATAAAATTTGTATTTGGTGAAGCAGGATTTGATTTTAAAGGCAACAAGCAATTTCAAGTCAGAGCAATTAAAAATGGAAAACAAATTGATAAACTTGTATTTAAGTCTGAACGATTAAATCATGAAGAGATTTCGTTAATGAACCAAAAAGAGAGCAAATTTAATAGAGATGTGATTACACTAGGTGATGCCATTGATAACTCATCTTACATAGTTTTTAAAAATAATGAACTTCAAAAAACAAACACTTTGGTTGCTGATACAAGTTCGAAACCAATATACTCAGGCCTATCCTATGTTTTATGCAACGAAGAAGATAATTAATTAATGTTGTAGTTGATGTTTTTAGCGCTACGTATCTTTATTGAGCGTAGCGCTTTTTTATTCATATTAAAAATGTATATACTTCAAGACGTTAAAATGCGTTCAAAATTGTAAGTTGCACATAGATACTAATACTATATTGAAAGACTTTTTATCATATCATCTCATAATTTGTTGTTTACTGTTTAGTAGTAATTTGTTGTCTCAAAACAAACAGCTCAGAGCATATACCTTAGAAGACGGCTTACCACAATCTCAAGTATATGCAATGACATTAGATACTAAAGGCTATTTATGGTTAGGGACTCAAGGTGGTGGTTTGGCACGTTTTGATGGAAATGATTTTAAGGTATTCAATAAAACAAATGGATTAGCATCTAATTACATACAAGCCATAAAAGCTTCTAACGAAAAACTATATTTAGGGACTAAAAAAGGGGTTTCAATTAAAATAAAAGATGATTTTTATAACATAGATATTCCCCAAGTCAATGAGATATTAAAATTTAATCAAACGATTTATTTATTAACGAATGCTGGACTTTATAAGCTGAAGGACGAAGTTTCTGTCGAAAAAATACAATTCCAAACAAAAATAGATAGTAGCAAGATCAATGATTTGGTTTATGATGGAACACATTTTTGGTTGGCCACAAATAACGGACTTTGGAAATTAAGTTCACTTGACGCAAAAGCAGAAACACCACAACAGCTTGATTATAGCGAATACATTGGCTTAACAATTTTAGGATCTAAGATTTTCGCTGCAACCTTCAACAATGGTGTTTTAGTAATTAAAAATCAAAATTTCGAAGACGCTGATTTAATTAGAGAACCTTTAAGAATAAATAATATTTCTATTCAAAACAGCAATCAACTTTGGGTGGCAACAGATAATGAAGGCGTTTCTGTTATTGATACAGATAACCACGAATTATTGTTTAAAATTAAAAGCACTAACGGACTTTCAACTTCAGATGTGAGGGATGTTCTCTCAGATCAGCAAGGCAATATTTGGATAGGAACTTCAGGTGGTGGACTCTATAAATATTTTCAGAATAACTTTAAGCATTATAATACCGAAACAGGTTTGAATGGAAACCGTATTTATGCTGTTCATCATACCAAAAATGAATTATGGTTTTCAAATGCTGAAGCTGGTTTAATGCGAATTGATCCGTTAGGAATTCAAGATGTAGAATTGCCAGAAACGTTTTCAAACGTTAAAATAAAAACGATTACAAGTGATGAAAACGGAAATATTTGGGCAGGATCTGATGGAAAAGGTCTGCTATTTAAAGGCAAAGTCATATCTGATTCTATAGTTATTGATACTTTAAAAAACCTAAAACGTAAGATTCCTGTAGAGCGAATAATTACTAAAACATTTAGTACTAACAACGGTTTTCCCTTTGATTGGATTAGATCGTTACACGCTGAAAATGATACTGTATGGGCAGCAACTTATTCTAGTGGAATTGTAAAATTTAACTACAACCTAATTGAAGATAAATTGATTATTTATAAAACATATTCTAGACTTAATGGTATAGAAGATATCTTTATAAAAGATATGGTAAAGGATAACCAAAACCGTATCTGGTATGTCACTAAAAATGGCCATTTAGGGTATTTGAAAGGAGATCAAATCACACATTTAGGATTGGTATTAGACCAACACATCTCTATAAATTCAGTATTAATTCAAAACAACACTATTTTTTTAGGAACTGCTGGTAATGGTGTTTGGTGGTCTAAAGATAAAAATCACTCTGTGTTTAAAAAACTAAAAGGCACAAAAGCTTTGACTTCTGAGAATGTCTATCAGCTTATTTTTGACAACCAAGGCTATCTTTGGGTTGGTTCTGAAAAAGGGGTCGATAAAGTAGAATTAACCAAAGATATAGATATGAACGATGTCTTTTTCTTTGGAAGAAACGATGGTTTTTTAGGCATTGAAACATGCTTAAATGCAGTTGATAAAGATCCTAATGGACATTTGTGGTTTGGTGCTATAAATGGTTTAACAGAGTATCAACCAACAGATTTAAACACTAACTTAAAAAAACCAAAACTCTTTTTTGAAGACGTAAAAGTAGCATACAAAAGTATAGACACAATTAATTTATCGGTTTGGAGTAATTCCAACAAAGTGTTGAAGTTAAATCCAACTCAAAGACAAGTTAGCTTCGCTTTTAAAAGCGTTGATGTAGATCACCCAAACGGAATTGAATATCGCTATAAGTTAAACGAAAGTGATTGGAGCCCATGGACAACTAACAGTTCTCAAGATTTTTCAGAACTCAATTATGGTTCTCACCAATTTGTTGCGCAATCTAGAAACTACAGATGGGTAAATAGTGAGCCTTTGAAATTTTCATTTTATATTGAAAAACCGTTATTAAAAAAAGTTTGGTTTCAATGGTTATTAATAGGAATTGTTACTTTAATCGTTTTATTAATAATTGTTCAATATATAAAACGATTGAAACATAAAAGCATCATAGAAAAAGAACGCTTACAGCTAGAAAACCATTTGCTTACTCTAGAACAAAAAGCTTTGCGTTTGCAAATGAATCCACATTTTATTTTTAATGTCCTTAATGGAATCAAAGCAATGGCTCCAAAAAAGCCAGAGAAAATGAATGATACTGTAAATAGTTTCGCAATACTTTTGAGAGAAACATTAGTAAACTCCAGAAAAGATAAAATAAGTTTAGACCAAGAAATTAAAACCATAAAACATTATATAGAAGTTGAACGTTTAATGGCTGAAGAACCTTTTGAATATGTCATAACGTTAAATACAGATTTAGACACCGAAGAAATACTTATTCCGCCAATGCTAATTCAACCATTTATTGAAAATGCAATTAGACATGGTATTCTAAAAGGCCCAAGAAAAGGAAAGCTTAAAATTCAGTTTGATACAACTGAAGACACATTGAAAGTGACCATTGAAGATAATGGAATTGGGATTTACAAATCTCAACAACAAAAACCCAAAACAGATCATCAATCTATGGCGTTAAAAGTGACGCGAGAACGTTTAGAGTCCATATCAGGAAAAGGCGCTTTAGAAGTTAGAGAAATTAAACAAAAAGACGGAACCATTGAAGGCACAACAATTATTTTTATTATTCCTCTTGAAACAGATTATTAAGTATGTTAACAGCAATTATAGTAGAAGATTTAAAAGATGCAATGGAGCTTTTAAAAAGCGACATTGAAAGACAACATCCCGAAATAAAAATTTTAGATACAGCAAAAAGCGTTGTTGATGCAGCGAAAACGCTTCGCAACAATGAACCAGATATTTTGTTTTTGGATATTATGCTGGGAGATGGTACTGGATTTGATATCCTTGAGATTTTTCCAAACCTAAAATCGAAAATTATATTTGTTACAGCCAGTGATGAGTATGCAATTAAAGCATTTAAGTTTGCAGCAATAGATTACGTTTTAAAACCCTATACGGCCGAAGAACTATCTAAAGCAATTGAAAGAGCCAAACAACACATACAACCTAGTAAAGAACGACTAGACATACTAAAACAGACTTTAAATTCCCCTGAAAAAAAACCAGATAAAATATCGCTTCACACACTTGATAAAATTATTATTGTCAATTTAGATGATATTATTCGTTGTGAATCAGATAGCAATAACACCATGTTTCATCTTAAAAATGATAAAAAAGTATTTGTGACTAAAACTTTAAAATATTTTGCAGATTTATTAAAACCCTACGGATTTCTTAGAGTTCACCAAAGTCACTTGGTTAATTTGCAATACATAAGCGCATTTATTAAAACTGATGGAGGTTATTTAATGCTTAAAAACGGGAAAAGCGTTCCGGTATCAGTGAGAAAAAAATCAGAAGTTATTGAAGTGCTAGACCAAATGCATAAATAGAAAGGATTTTCTTACTTTAATAAATGACTAAATCAAATTTTAAAAAACCAAATAACGAATAATATCTTATATTTATCGACTGTAAAACCTAATAAAACAAGCTATTAATACTAAAAACATGTTGAATTACTTTTAATTTTGTCAAAAAACCATATATTTGACATTAAGAAAATTTTAACGGTTTTAAGAAACAAAATTACATTTTATCGGTGTTTTCTGTTTTTTAGAGAGGAGTTTGCAAATTTTATTTTGTCAACACAGTTTTTTTTATACTTTTACCGCCTAATGAAAATACAAAACAGGAAATATATTGCCTCAATCTTATTTGTATTAATAAGTTTTGTGTCTAATGGCCAGACTGATGGGACTCCACCACCACCTGTACCACCACCACCACCAGGTTTACCTATTGATGATTTTTTACCTGTCTTATTCGTGATTGCAATTATTTATGGTGTAGTAAAGCGATTTAAATTTTCAAGACGCTAAGAAGCATTACTAATATTGTATAGTCTTTTTATATACTTTCCAACAACATCAAACTCCAAGTTTACGATAGTTCCTTTTGAAAATCTATTAAAATTTGTGTGTTCGTAAGTGTAAGGTATTATTGCAACACTAAATTCATTTGTTCTAGAATTCACAACGGTCAAACTCACACCATTTACAGTAATCGATCCTTTTTCAATTGTAATATTGTTTAATGATGTATCGTATTCAAATGTAAATACCCAACTACCATTAATATCTTCAACAGATTTACAAATAGCTGTTTGATCAACATGCCCCTGAACAATATGTCCATCAAGTCGATCTCCTAATTTCATTGCACGTTCAATATTTACACGCTCTCCAATTTTTAAATTACCAAGGTTTGTTTTATCTAAAGTTTCTTTAATTGCAGTTACAGTATAGGTGTTGTCTTTAAGATCAACAACAGTTAAGCAGATACCATTATGAGAAACACTTTGATCGATTTTTAATTCATTAGTAATTTCAGAACGCATGGTTAAATGAAGGTTTTCTTGCTCGTGCTCTAATTTAATAACTGTCCCTAAATCTTCAATAATACCTGTAAACATAATCTCAATTAAATGGTTAAATTTGTATTTACAAAAATACGCACAAAAGATAGTATTTAATTAAAACGTCATATAAAATTTAGTTAAGATAATTTGCTAAATTAAGTGAACATATATATGAAAAAAGAAAGTAAAATAAAAGTAGGAATTTCAATAGGAGACCTGAACGGTATAGGTTCAGAAATCATTATAAAAACCTTTGAAGACAATAGAATTCTAGAGTTTTGTACTCCAGTTATTTTTGCTTCAATAAAAACGATGTCTTTTTTCAAAAAACATTTTAAAAGCGGCATTAATTTTCACGGAATTAATCATACAGACCAAATCGTTGATGGAAAAGTTAATGTTCTTAATGTTTGGAAAGAAAATGTAACAATTAATTTTGGAGAAGAGAGTGTTGCTATAGGTGAGTATTCAGTTAAGTCTCTTGAAAAAGCAACAGCAGCTCTAAAAAGCGAAGCCATTGATGTGTTGGTTACGGCACCAATTCATAAACATAATATCCAATCAGATAGTTTTAAATTCCCTGGTCACACTAATTATCTTGCTGAAAAATTAGGAGGTAAAAGCTTGATGTTTATGGTTACTGAAAATCTTAAAGTAGGACTGTTAACTGATCATGTTCCAGTAAAAGATGTTCCTGACCATATTACTGCTGAACGTATTCAAGAAAAAGTAGAAACCGTGTACATGTCTTTAGTTAAAGATTTTAGAATTAATAAACCTAAAATTGCTGTATTAGGGATTAATCCTCACGCTGGAGACAATGGTGTAATTGGCAATGAAGACGAGAATGTATTAAAGCCTACCCTCGAAAAAATTAGAAACAATAAGAAACTTGTCTACGGTCCATATTCTGCCGACAGTTTTTTTGGTTCAGGAAATTACAAAAATTTTGATGCTATTATTGCAGCATACCATGATCAAGGCCTAATTCCTTTTAAAACGATTGCTTTTGGAAACGGGGTTAATTATACCGCTGGACTCAATAGAGTCCGAACGTCTCCTGATCACGGAACGGCTTTCGAAATAGCAGGAAAAGGCGAGGCAGACAACGGTTCATTTAAAGAAGCGGTGTTTACTGCAATTCAAATTTTTAAGAATAGAAACGAATTTCAAAAGATATCTGAAAACCCTTTAAAATCGAGACCAAAAAAGATATAAACATTTTTTGTTTATAACACGTCTGAATTTAATAAAAATGTATATATTTGCAGGCTCAAAATGAATGCGATGATGAAGCCTCTAAAAGACTATACCATACCTTATGTTGGTCTGAAAATTGGAAAGCACCATTTTGATTATCAGATTGATAAAACGTTCTTTGAGCATTTTGAGTATGATGATTTTAATGATGTTGATGTAAAAACAGAGTTGACTTTTGAAAAAAAATCAACCTTGTTAGAATTACATTTTCAAGTTT